>JBEKJN010000045.1:0-14374 GCA_050011235.1 Verrucomicrobiota bacterium
CGCCTGTCTCAATTATTCTCAAGTCAGAGACAGGCGCGACGCCTGTCCTACGGTTTAGCGAGCCTAATCGAAACACACCGCGCCTGCGGAATTGGGAATTTCTTCACTTCAACGGTGATGCTTTGCAGCTTGAACTCGGACAAAACCGTGTCCGCAATATCGGCAGCGAGTTTTTCAATGAGCTTCCAGCTCCGAGCTTCGCCGAATTTCAACAGCCGCTGGCTGACGGCGAAATAATCAATCGTGTCGCGGATGTCGTCGCTCCTGGCTGCCGCCGAAAAATCGAAATCCATTTCCACCGTCAGCAGCAAACGCTGTGGTTTGGCGCGTTCCGCCTCCGGCACGCCGACGCGGTAAAAGACCTCGAGATCAATGATGGAGATTTTGGACACGGCGGAAAATTTACGATTTGTGTTTTGCGATTTTTGATATGGGGAGCACACGCGCCCTCGCGTGTTGCCGGCGACGCCTCGTCGTCGGTTCCGTCTGCGGTTGACGAGGCGTCAACCGCCGCACCCGAGGCGGGTGCGCTCCCCGTTCCAAAACGGCTTCCAACAAAATCCGCGTCGGTGTGTTGAGCGGCATTTTTGCAGCGGCAGCGGGCGTGACCCAGCGGAATTCGCGGCCTTCTTCGTTCAATTTCACGCGTGGATTTTTTGCGGTGCAGCGACAGGTATAATTCAGCAGGACGAAATGCTCGTCGCGGTAAAATTCCTTCGAATGAATACAATCCTGCACGAGCACAAACTCGATGTCCTTCACGGTGAGATTGGTTTCCTCCTTGATTTCGCGGCGGAGCGCGGCTTCGGAGGTTTCGCCCCATTTGATTTTGCCGCCGGGGATGCCCCAGAGATTCGACCATTTGTGTGTGCGAATCATCAACACCTCGCCCGCGCCGTTGAAAATCAGCGCCCCGACGGTCGCCAGCGGCGGATGCTCGTCTTCAAACTCTCCCGGCGCCGGTTTGAGGCACAGATGGTTTTTTTCCAGCACACCGCGCAACTCGCCGAGGTGCTCGACGACCAAATCCGGTTTCGCCGCGCGCAATTGCTCCAGCGTGTTGTAGCCGGTGAGCACGGCGCAGGAGTGGACGCCGCCGTGCCGCGCGGTCTCAATGTCGTGCTGCATGTCGCCGATGAAAAGCGTCTCCTCCGGCCGGAGATTGTTTTCGGCGAGGATTTCGTGGATTTTTTTCCGCTTGTCCCAAACGCCGATGTAAGGTTTGTCGAGAAAGGCGTCAAAGCCGGTGACGCGGCATTGTGCGGCGAAATAATCGCCATGCACCGTGCTTAATAAAAACGTGTGGAGCTTCTGGGCGCGGCAGAATTCGAGGAATTCGCGGGCGTAAGGCAGTTCGCAGACCGAATCCTGCGCCAGCCGGAAGCTGGCATGAAACCATGCCTCGAGTTGCGGCATCGGCACGTGCGGCGTGTGGCGGTCGTAGAAATTCGTGAACGGCAGGGAAAACTCCGCGCGGAATTCGTCGAGCGTCATCTCGGGGCGGCCCGCTTGCGCGAGGACAAAATTTGACGCCTTCAAAACGGCGGGTAAATCGTCCACCAGCGTGCCCGACCAGTCGAAGATGATGTTGCGAATCACGCGGAGAGTTTAACCACGAAGACACGAAGACACAAAGCGAAACGAAATCCTCCTCGTCCTCCTTCTCGTCCTCGTCCTCGATTCAAACATTCGATTACGAGAACGAGGACGACGACGAGGATGAGTCCAAACTTGAAACTTGAAACCTGACACTTGAAACTCCGGCGGTGCTCATTGCGTTCCACAAACCATTCGGCGTCATTTCGCAATTCACCGGCGATGGTTCGCCGAATCGCACGCTGGTGGAATTCGGGTTTCCGAAAAACGTTTATCCCATCGGCCGGCTCGATGCGGATTCCGAGGGCCTGTTGCTTTTGAGCGACGAACCGGAATGGAACGAACGCCTGCTGCACCCGCGCCACGCTCACGAACGCGAGTATTGGGCGCAGGTCGAAAAAATTCCGACGCCGGCGGCGCTGAAAAAACTGGCGCACGGCGTCGCCGTTCAAGGCCGAAAGACGCTGCCGTGCCGCGCGTGGATTTTGGAGCCGCAACCGGAAATTCCGCCGCGTGTCCCGCCGATCCGGTTTCGCAAAAGCGTTCCCGATTGCTGGATTGGATTGGAATTAATCGAGGGCAAAAACCGTCAGGTGCGACGCATGACGGCGGTCATCGGGCATCCGACCTTGCGGTTGATGCGCGTGCGCATCGGGCGATTCAAACCCGGCAATTTACCCGCCGGCCAATGGCGAACCTTGTCGGCGAAGGAATGTGAACTTGTTTCCAGCCAAGGATGAAATGCGGGTTCAAAAACTGACATTTGAACGGAGCACGGAGCATCGCTCCGCGCAAACAAAGGTTTCCAATTTGCGGAGCGATGCTCCGCGCTCCAAGAACCGCAACTCGTGCCACTCCCCGATAAGCCGAGACGACCTCCACAACCCGTTCGTGTTGGTCATAAAGCCTTGGAACAAGTCAATCTCCCGCGCTTGGCAGGTGAAGGCGCCTGTGCCAAGCTCACCGCGTGGCTCAAATCAAATTCGGCACGGACGGCTGGCGCGCGGTCATCGCGGAGGATTTCAACTTCGCAAACGTCGCGCGCGTCGTGCAGGCCACCGCCGACCACTGGAAGGCGGAATGTGGCGTGCGGAGTGCGGAAAGTTTCGGACGTGAACTGAAAGTTGTTGTCGGTTACGACCGCCGTTTTTTTTCCGACCGCTTCGCCCAAACCACCGCCGAGGTTTTTGCCGGCAACGGTTTTCAAGTCATCCTCACGCCGGAGCCGACGCCCACGCCGTCCGTTTCCTTCGCGGTCAAACACCTGCGCGCGGTCGGCGGCGTGATGATTACCGCCAGCCACAATCCGCCGATTTTCAACGGCTTCAAACTCAAATCGTATTACGGCGGCTCCAGCAGCCCCGACGAATGCCAGGCCGTCGAGAGTTTTCTCGGCCGCAATCCGGTTCACGCCGTGACCCCCGCCGTTGCCGCGAAACAGATTTTGACGCAGGACGTCCGTCCGGCGCATTACGCCGCGCTGAAGCAGCTCGTGGATTTCAAATTGATAGCGAAATCAAAACTGCGTTTCGCACACGACGCGCTGTTCGGCGTCGGCGCGGGTTGTTTCGAGCAATTGCTCGCCGGCACCACGTGCAAAGTCACCGCGCTGAATGCACGGCATGACGTGTTGTTCGGCGGCATCAACCCGGAACCGATCGAGAAAAATTATGGGTCGAGTCAAAAATTTCTGCGCGCGCATCCGCATGACCTTTGCCTCGTGACGGACGGCGATGCCGACCGCGTCGGCGGCATGGACGGTCACGGCAATGTCCTCACGACGCACCAAATCATCTGTTTGCTGTTGCATCATCTCGTCGTGAACCGAGGTGGGGGCGTCGCGCTGCGACGGCCGGACGGCGCAGCGCGCCGTCCCTACCGCGTTGTCAAGGCGCTTACGACCACTTCGATGGTGGACAAAATGTGCGCGGCTTACGGCCTGCCATTAATCGAAACCGGCGTGGGCTTCAAATACATTTGCGCCGAGATGCTCAAGGGCGGCGTGCTGCTGGGCGCAGAAGAAAGCGGCGGCATCGGTTTCCCCGGCCACATCCCCGAGCGCGACGGCATCGCCGCCGGCTTGATGCTGTTGGAATTACTCGCGACCGAACGCGTGTCGGTGAACAAACTTCTGGCGGGACTGGAGAAACAATTCGGTCCGCACCATTACGGCCGGATTGACACTCACTATCCGTTGGAGAAACGCGCGTCGTTGATGGAATTTCTTCAAAAAAATCCGCCAGCGAAATTGTTGCGTTCGCCGCTCGCCGGCATGAAAACCTTTGATGGCGTAAAATTCATCGCGCAGGACACGTCCTGGCTCATGCTGCGCGGCTCCGGCACGGAACCCATTCTGCGGATTTACGCGGAAGCGAAATCGGACGCGGACGTCCGGAAATTACTGCGGCTGGGCGTGGCGTTGACGCATTATTGAACTGGCAGCGCCAGCGGATTGAACCCAAAAACCGAAGTTGAGACGGGGAGCGCACGCGCCTCGCGTGCTGTTTTCCGCGCCCTCGCGAAAAACCTCGCGCGCACCAAAAAGTGCCGGAGTTTCAAGCCAGCATCGCACGCGAAAGCGCTGGAGGCGCGTCCAGCCACACCCGTGGCGGGTGTGCTCCCCCTGACTTCGGAGTTCGGATTGAATGTTTGCAAAACCGGCGTAACCTGCGGTTGAAATGCGGCACGACCCCGACAAAAGCAACCCCGAAACCCGCGACCATTGGATCCGGAAATTCCTCGCGCATCTGGCGACGGACCGTGGCGCGTCGGTTTACACGCAAAGGAATTATCGCGACGCGCTCAACGAGTTTGTCCGCTGGCACCGCGCAGAGCGGGGGCAATCCGCCTTCGCGGATAAATCCGCTTCGGCGCGACAAGGCCCCGCCTGGGAAAAATTGCAGCGCGATGACTTTCGCAGTTACCTGCGGTTTCTGGGCCGGAATAATCTGGGTCGCGCGGCGACGCAGCTCCGGTTTTCCGCGCTGCGGACGTTTTACAAATTTTTAACACGGCACCGTGTGGTTGGGGCTTCGCCGGTAAAAAATCTCGCCCTGCCGAAACCGGGCCGGCGTTTGCCGAAATACCTGACGCGCCAGCAGATTTTGGATTTGCTCGCCGCCCCGGCAAAGTTGCTGGAAACGCAAAGGCGAAGGAAAGGACCGGGCCGTCCGGTTTCCGCGGTGGTTTGTCTGCGCGACGTGGCGGTGCTGGAAACGATTTATTCCTGCGGCCTGCGCGTGAGCGAACTGTGCGGTCTGCGCGTCGAGGACGTTGACCGGGGCGAGCAACTCGTGCGCGTGCGCGGCAAGGGCAAAAAGGAACGGCTCGTGCCGATTGGCGAACCGGCGTTGCGGGCGATTCAAAATTATTGGCGCACGCTCAAGCAGCCGCCGTCCGGAGCGTCACCGGTTTTTTTTGCGGACACGAAAAAGGCCGCGCCGCTCCAGCCGGTCCAAATTTCGCGGCGGTTGAAGCAATATCTGGTCATCGCCGGGCTTGATCCAGCCCTGACGCCGCACAAGCTGCGGCACAGTTACGCCACGCACCTGCTGGACGCGGGCGCGGATTTGCGGAGCGTGCAGGAACTGCTCGGCCACGCGCACCTCATCACGACGCAGATTTATACGCACGTGACGACAGAGCGATTGAAGAAGGCCTACAACGCGGCGCATCCACGAGCGTAGGAAGCGTCAAGGTATGGCGGCGCGATAAAATCGGCTCGGTGTATTCCCCGGTGGCCGGTCGGTCATCGTAACGTTTCCGTTGGTATCCGCCGTGGCGCTGCCCAAGGTTTGCCACTGCGGCGAATTGAGTGACGGTGTGTATTGAACCTGGCAAACTGTGCCCGGCGCGGCATGAAACTGGAGATTGACTGTTCCCGCGACCGGGGAAGTCAGCTTAAGAGATGACAGCACTTGCGGATTGGAATACCAGACGGCCCGGTAAAAACGGGAAGATGAACTTCCAGCCGTGGAGTCGGTTATCGTAATATTCCCATTCGAATCCGCCATGGCACTGCCCAGGATTTGCCATTGTGCCGGATTAAGTGAGGGGGTGTACTCGATCAGGCAAACCGAGCCCGGCGCAGCACGAAATTGAAGGTTCATTGTCCCTTGAACCGGAGAGGTCAGCTTCAACGGGGACAGCGCTTGCGGGTTGTAATACACAACATTGGAGGGAGGGCTTTCGAGGCCTTCGGCATCATACGCGACCACGTAAAAAAAGTAATTTGAAGACGCGAGCAGGTTGAACAACGTGACCGTATTGGTCATTCCCAAAACCTGGCGATTGGTTGCCGAGCCGGTAATCCCGTAATACAGCACATAACCCGCAACCGAAACGTCCTGGCTCAGGTTCCACCCCAGCGTGCAGGGACTGGCAGGAAGAACCGCACCTTCAAGATGTGAAAATTTGGGTAAAATCATCAGCACACTCACCAGGGAGATTCTCGCGGTTGAGAGGATCTTCAATCGAAGTGAAGCGGGCAAAGAACACGTAAAGCTTTTCATGCTTCAGTGTCCTGCTTGGATTGTGCCAGTGACCGGCTCGAACAAGACAAACCTTAACCATCCGTTGTCATTCTGTTGGCATTGATTGCCATTTCGCGGCAAAGGCAGGATTCACACTCCCTTCGCGCTCTGAAAGCCCGGTTTACAAGTCCGAATCCAAACACATAATTTCGGGAAAACCACCCGGACTTGCTTCGTGTGAAGTCAAATCTGGCCTGCCGGAATACAAGCACCCATTTCGAGGAGTGCAAAGTTACTTGGGATGGAGTCAAGGTTGACCCGGCGGAATCCAGGGCAAAGTTTCGAGGAGCGCTCAAATTTGCGCACAAATTCCGGCTGTAGCCCGGTTGAAAAAAAGTTGAAAATATCTGTTGACAGGGATTTGCCGGTTCCATAACTTGGGCGGCGTCGGTAGTCCGTAAAAAGTCAAAAAGCCGTTAGCTCCTTGGGTTTTTCGAAAGAAAACCGAGGGGAGATGGGTTTTTGTCGTTTTGCATTTCAGGTTGAATTGATGATAGATTTGCGCCCATGTAGCTCAGTTGGTAGAGCGCGTCCTTGGTAAGGACGAGGTCATCAGTTCAATCCTGATCATGGGCTCCAGCTTGTGAATTTGAATAACTAAAAACTAAACGCAGGAGACAACAATGGCTAAAGAGCAATTTCAACGAACCAAGCCGCACGTCAACGTCGGCACCATCGGACACATTGATCACGGCAAATCCACTTTGACGGCTGCGATTGTGAAGGTGCAGTCGAAGAAGGGTCTGGCGACGCCAATTTCCTATGCCGACATCACCAAGGGCGGCACGGTGCGCGACGAAACCAAAACCGTGACCATCGCGGTTTCCCACGTGGAATATCAGAGCGACAAGCGCCATTACGCCCACATTGACTGCCCCGGCCATGCCGATTTCATCAAGAACATGATTACCGGCGCGGCCCAGATGGACGGCGCCATCCTGGTGGTGGACGCATCCGAAGGCCCGATGCCTCAAACCAAGGAACATGTGCTGTTGGCTCGCCAGGTGGGTGTGCCTTCCATTGTGGTTTATCTGAACAAGGTTGACCTCGTGGACGACAAGGAATTGCTGGATTTGGTGGAAATGGAAGTCCGCGACCTGCTGACCAAATATGAGTTCCCCGGCGAGAAGACGCCCATTATTCGCGGCAGCTCCAAGCTGGCGTTGGCGGGAGACAAGGCCGCCGAGGATTCCATCCAGAAATTGATGGAAGCCATTGACGCGTTCATTCCGCTGCCCACGCGCGAAGTGGACAAGCCGTTCCTGATGTGCATCGAGGACGTGTTCAACATTGAAGGTCGCGGCACCGTCGTGACCGGCCGTGTCGAACGCGGCGTGCTCAAGCGCATGGAAGATGTCGAGATCGTTGGCTTGAAGGACACGCGCAAGACCGTGGCGACGGACATCGAAATGTTCCGCAAGCTGCTCGATTCGGCGCAGTGCGGCGACAATGTCGGCGTGCTGTTGCGCGGCACCAAGAAGGAAGAAGTCGAGCGCGGCATGGTGCTGGCCAAACCGGGCAGCATCACCCCGCATACGAATTTCAAGGCGGAAGTTTATGTGTTGTCGAAGGAGGAAGGCGGCCGCCACACGCCCTTCTTCACGAATTACCGTCCGCAATTTTATTTCCGCACGACGGACGTGACCGGCACGGTGACGTTGCCGCAGAATGTCGAAATGGTGATGCCGGGTGACAATGTTTCAGTGGAAATAACGGTCATCGCGCCGGTGGCGATGGAAAAAGGCCAGCGGTTCGCGATTCGCGAAGGCGGCCGCACAATTGGCGCCGGTCGCGTGACGGAGGTCATCGCGTAAGGCGGTTTTCAAATTTGGAGCGCGGGCAATGAACTCCGCGACTCCTTTTTTGTCCGAAAGACAAACGAGATTGGGCGGATACGGCAGTAGCTCAATTGGTAGAGTAGCGGTCTCCAAAACCGTTGGTTGGGGGTTCAAGTCCCTCCTGCCGTGCCAGTCTGCGTAACGGAGAGGTGGCAGAGTGGTCTATCGCGGCGGTCTTGAAAACCGCTTTGGGTGAAAGCCCAACGGGGGTTCGAATCCCTCCCTCTCCGCCAGTCCCGCAAGGCGGGATTGCCGTGCCGAATCCCGCAAAGCGGGAGAAGACGGGCATGCGCACTAGGGATAAACGCTGTGAGTTGCGGCTCGGCAAGCCAGAAAGAGTTGTGAGTGAGTATTTGTGAGTAATTTGACAATTGCAATTTGGGTGTTGGTGATCGGGGGAGTCTTCGCCTACCTCTGGTGGCAGGGACAAGTCCGCCAGTTCGCCACTTACATTCAGGAAACACGGGAGGAATTGAAAAAATGCACGTGGCCGACATGGGAGGAACTGAAAGGTTCGACCGTGCTCATCTTCATCACCATTTGTCTGCTCGGGGCGTTCGTCCGGGTGTGTGATACGGTCATAGTTTTCATTCTCCTCAAACATTGAACACCATGCGCAGCCAGTGGTTTGTCATCCATACGCTTTCCGGCCAGGAACAGAAGGTCAAGGAGAGCATTGAGAAGCGCGTCAAAACCGACGAGATGCAGGACTACGTCAAAGAAGTCCTCGTCCCAATGGAAAAGGTCGTCGAGGTGCGCAACCAGAAGAAGACCGTGTCCAGCCGCAAATTGTGGCCGGGCTATGTGTTCGTGGACATGGTGTTGCTGGATGAAAACAACCGCATCATCGAAAAGCCGTGGTATTTCATCAAGGAAACGCAGGGCGTGATTGGCTTTGTCGGTGGGGAACCGCCCGTGCCGACGCCCGCGGCGGAAGTCGAATCCATCAAGGCGCAGATTTCCGCGTCGGAGGAGACGGAAAAACCCAAGGTCAATTTTGAAGTCGGCGAGACCATCAAGATCAACAACGGGCCGTTCCTGAATTTCAGCGGCGTGATTGAGGAAATTGATCCCGAGCGCGGGAAGTTGAAGGTCACCGTCAACATTTTCGGACGCAACACGCCGGTGGAATTGGAGTATTGGCAGGTGGAGAAGGCGTGAGAAAATGCGTGATACGTGATGCGTGAAATCACGGATCACGTATCACTTTTAAAATTTATGGCGAAGAAGATTACAGGACAAATCAAGCTGCAGATTCCGGCGGGGCAGGCGAACCCCGCGCCGCCGGTCGGCCCGGCGCTCGGCCAGCACGGCGTCAACATCATGGGCTTTTGCAAGGAATTCAACGCGGTAACGAAGGCCGACGCGGGACTCGTGATTCCCGTCGTCATCACCGTTTACCAGGATAAGTCGTTCACGTTCATCACCAAGTCGCCGCCGGCGTCCGTGCTGCTCAAAAAGGCCGCGGGCATCACCGCCGGGTCCAAGGAGCCGAACAAGGAAAAGGTCGGCAAGGTAACGCGCAAACAGGTTTTGGACATCGTGAAAATGAAATCAAAGGATTTGAATGCGACTTCGGAGGAAGCCGCGTTCCGGGTCATCGCCGGCACGGCGCGCAGCATGGGAATTGAAGTCGTCGAATGAAAATTTAACAACGCAATTAAGATGAAGATTAAGATTATGACGGCGGAGACTTTGGTTCCCAATCTTAATCCTAATCTTAATCCAAATTGAACAACCGCGGGAGAGTCATTAAAGGCTCACTTGCACCGCACCAAAGCAAATGCCCAGCAAACGATACAGGAAAGCGCTCGAAGTGGTGGACGCCAAAAAGGCGTATTCACTGAAGGATGCCGTTGGCGTCCTCGGCAAATTTCCCAAGGCGAAGTTCAACGAAACGGTTGATCTCGCGTTCCGCCTCGGCGTGGACCCGAAGCAATCAGACCAGATGGTCCGCGGCACGGTCCCGTTGCCGCACGGCAGCGGCAAGACCGTGCGCGTGCTCGTGTTCGCCAAGAGCGGCGCGTCGGCCGACGCGGCCAAGGCCGCGGGCGCGGAATACGTCGGCTTTGAAGACATGATTAAAAAGTGCCAGGAAGGCTGGGCGGATTTCGACGTGGCGGTGGCCACGCCCGAAGCGATGGCCGAAGTGCGCAAACTCGGCAAGGTGCTCGGCCCGCGTGGCCTGATGCCCAACCCGAAAACCGGCACCGTAACGGACGACACTGCCAAGGCGGTCAAGGAAGTCAAGGCCGGCCGCGTCGAGTTCAAAGTGGACAAGGCGGGCAACGTTCACGTTGCCGTTGGCAAGGCGTCGTTCCCGGCCAGCCAAATCGAGGAAAACGCGCGCGCCGTCATTGAAGCGGTGGCGAAGGCACGCCCGAACAGTGTCAAGGGCACCTATATCAACACCTGCACGCTTTCGGCGACGATGAGTCCGCCAGTGCGCCTGGACGTGCGCGAATTCACGACCCATTAACCCGAACCGATTTTGAATTATGCGTGCTGAAAAACAAATTTTGACGAAGGAATACATCGCGCGGCTGAACGCCTCGCCGTTCTTCATCGCGGTGGATTACAAGGGACTCAAAGTGTCCCACATGACCGAATTGCGGAAGCGTCTGCAAAAGGCCGGCGCTGAAATTCACGTGGTGAAAAATTCCACCTTCCGCATCGCGGCCAAGGAAGCCGGGGTCGGCGAATTGAACGGCGCGCTGGCGGGACAACTGGCCGTGGTCACCGGCCAGAAGGACATCTCCGCTGCCGCGAAGGTGGTGAAAAATTTCGGCGCGGAGTTCGACAAGCTGAAGGTCAAATTCGGCTATTTGGACAATCAGCGCCTGGAGCAGGCGGCGATTCTGGCGTTGGCCGATCTGCCCAGCTTGGACGTGTTGCGCGCCAAACTGCTGGGTTTATTGAACGCGCCGGCGACGAAACTGGTCGTTTTAATCAACACACCTGCAACGCAGCTCGCGCGGGTGGTCAAGGCCAGGGCCGAAAAAGTTGAAGCGGCGAAGGGTTGAGACGTTAAAACGGAACGCGCAAATAAAACCATTTTCGATTTGAGATTTGAAATTTCAAATCGGGGAACAAACGAACAACAAGAACAACAACGTAAATCGTCGGTTCGGTAACGGACTTAAAAACACCGTGGCGTGTCGCGCCGAAGTCAGGCGAAGGCGGACCGCGGTGAACGACGAGACGAAGGAAAGGTAACATGGCTGACATAGCAAACCTCGTAGAGGAATTGAGCAAGCTGACGGTTCTCGAAGCCGCCGACCTGGTGAAGAAACTGGAAGAAAAATGGGGCGTGACTGCCGCCGCACCGGTTGCGGTGGCCGCGGCTCCGGCTGCCGGCGCGGCTGCGCCCGCCGTCGCGAAGGACACGTTCGACGTGATTCTCTTGTCCGCCCCGGCGGACAAGAAAATTGCCACCATCAAGGCCGTCCGCGAAGTGAAGGCCGGACTCGGCCTGGCGGAAGCCAAGGCGCTGGTGGAAGGCGCGCCAAAGCCGGTGCTCGAAGGAGCGAACAAGGCGGATTCGGACGCCGCCAAGAAGAAGCTCGAAGAAGCGGGCGCCAAGGTGGAAGTCAAGTAATGGGCGAATTCCGGGGCGGCTCCGGCAGTGGTCGGAGTCGCTCCACTGTCGCCCGTTCTTAAAGTTACAATTTTGTTGCGAAAGGAAACAGCAAGCAGTTTTCGGGGAGGCGGGTCGGCCGTTAAAGACGGCACGCCAGTCTTGTGTCGTTTATTAAAAGCGCCGGCGTAAAGCCGGCCAACATAGAAAGTCCAAATGCCATTGCGAGCCACAGAACGAATCAACTTCGGCAAGATCAAGGAAATCGTCGTGCCGCCGAACATGATCGAGTTGCAGACGAATTCCTACAAAGAATATTTGCAAGCCGACGTGTCGCCGAAAAAGCGCGACAAACACGCCGGCCTTGAAGGGGTTTTTCAAGAAGTGTTTCCAATTGATAGCTACGACAACAAGTGCAGACTCGCTTATGAAGCTTACGAAGTCGGCGAGCCAAAATTGGATTGGCTTGAATGCTTGCGCGAAGGTTTGACTTACGGTGCGCCACTTTATGTCACGTTCAAGCTCATTGAAGAAAATAAAAGTGCGAAGGAAGAAAAAGTTTTCATGGGTGAACTGCCGCTGATGACGCCACAGGGCACGTTTGTCATCAATGGCGCGGAGCGCGTCGTCGTCAGCCAGCTCCACCGCTCGCCTGGTATCGCGTTTGAGGCCACGCAGCATCCCAACGGGAAAATCCTGCACAGCTTCCGCGTCATTCCCGACCGCGGCTCGTGGTATGAGGCGCAATTCGACACGAGCGATTTGCTCTACGTCTATCTCGACCGCAAAAAGCGCCGCCGGAAATTTTTGACGACGACATTTTTCCGCGCGTTGAGCTTTCTCGACCACGAAGAAAAGGAAAAAGGCTCGAAGTCGAAAGACAACGGTGAAAAAACGCGCGGCACCGATGAGGAAATCCTCAAGCTCTTTTACGAAATCGAGGAACTCACGGTCAAGGAAGCCGAAAAACTCGACGACCTGCCGAACCGCGTCTTGATTCAGGACGTCACAGACGAGGAGAAGGGGCTGGTCGTCGCACGCGCCTTTGAACCGCTGTCCAAGGCGGTCGTCAAACAAATCGCCGAATTGGGCGTCGGCAAAATCAAGGTTGTGGACACGGCCGTGGACGAAGGCATCATGATCAAATGCCTGAAAAAGGACCCGGCCAAAAATGAGGAAGAAGCGCTCAAGGACATTTACCGGCGTCTGCGTCCGGGCGATCCACCGACCGCCGCCAACGCGCGCGCCCTGCTCAAACGGCTGTTCTTCGATCACAAGCGTTATGATCTGGGCCGCGTTGGCCGTTACAAAATCAACCAGAAGCTCGGCCTAAAGGACAAGGAAGACTCGCGTATCCTGACCAAGGAAGATTTGGTCGCCGCGACGAAATATCTGCTCCGCCTCAAGAAGGGCGAGGGCAGCCTCGACGACATTGATCATCTCGGCAGCCGCCGCATCCGCACCGTCGGCGAACTGCTGGCCAACCAGTGCCGCGTCGGCCTCGCGCGCACCGAACGCCTCGTCAAGGAGCGCATGACGCTGTTCGACCAGAGCGTTGAGGCGATGACGCCACAGAAACTCATCAATCCCAAGGCGCTTTCGGCGGTCATCCGCGATTTCTTTGGCCGGTCGCAATTGAGCCAGTTCATGGACCAAATCAATCCGCTGGCCGAGTTGACGCACAAACGCCGTCTCTCCGCGCTGGGGCCGGGCGGCTTGTCCCGCGATCGCGCGGGCTTTGAAGTCCGCGACGTCCATCCGTCGCACTACGGCCGCATTTGCCCGATTGAAACGCCGGAAGGCCCGAACATCGGTTTGATTGCGTCGCTGGCGACGTTCGCGCGCATCAATGAATTCGGTTTTCTCGAAACGCCGTATCGCAAGGTTGAGAACGGCAGGGTCACCGAGAAAATTGATTACCTGACCGCCGATCGCGAGGAGCAATTCATTATCGCGCAGGCGAACTCGCCGATGGACGACAAGGGCAAATTCCTGACCGACCGCGTTGTTTGCCGCGCCCGGACCGACTTTATTGATGTCGAACCCGCGCGGGTGGATTACATGGACGTTTCGCCGAAGCAACTAGTGTCCATTGCCGCGTCGTTGATTCCGTTTTTGGAACACGACGACGCGAACCGCGCGTTGATGGGTTCCAACATGCAACGGCAGGCCGTGCCGCTGCTCGTGACCGAGGCGCCACTCGTTGCCACCGGTCTGGAAGACCGTGTGGCCCGGGACTCGCGCGCCGTGGCCGTCGCGGAGGAAAGCGGCAAGGTCGCCTCCGTCAGCGGCGATCATGTCATCATCACCGAAGACGGCAAGTTGCCGGAGACGAAGAAGAAAATTAAACACGATCCGGAAAAGGGCGTCTGGGTCTATCCCATCCGCAAATTCATGCGGTCGAACGCCGCGACGTGCATCAACCAGAAAATCCTGGTCGACAAGGGCGATCACGTGAAAAAAGGCCAGATCATCGCCGACGGCCCCTGCACAAGGGACGGCGAACTGGCACTGGGCCGTAACGTGCTCGTCGCCTTCATGCCGTGGAACGGCTACAACTTCGAGGACGCCATCCTCATCAGTGAGAAAATCGTGAAGGAGGACATCTTCACGAGCATTCACATTGACGAATTCGAGGTCAGTGCGCGCGACACAAAACTCGGTCCCGAGGAAATCACGCGGGACATTCCGAATCTCGGTGACGAGGCGCTCAAGAACCTGGGCCCCGACGGCGTCATCCGCGTGGGCGCGGAAGTCCGGCCGGGCGACATTCTGGTCGGCAAAATCACGCCGAAATCGGAAACCGAACTCGCGCCGGAAGAGCGTTTGCT
>JBEKJN010000046.1:0-14273 GCA_050011235.1 Verrucomicrobiota bacterium
TTTTAAATTATGCAGCACATCAGGAACATCGCCATCATCGCGCACGTGGACCACGGCAAGACGACGCTCGTGGACTGCCTGCTCAAGCAGTCCGGCACCTTCCGCGCCAACCAGCACGAGTCCTCGGAAGAGCGCCTGATGGATTCGATGGATTTGGAAAAGGAAAAGGGCATCACCATCCGCGCCAAGAACGCCGCGTTCAAATACAAGGAATACCACATCAATATCGTGGACACTCCCGGCCACGCGGATTTTGGTGGTGAAGTTGAGCGCATCATGAACATGATTGACGGCGTGCTGCTCGTCGTGGACGCCGCCGACGGCCCGCAGGCGCAAACGCGATTTGTTTTGCGAAAAGCGCTCGAAGCGGGCGCGAAGCCGATTGTGGTTATCAACAAGATTGACCGCGATAATGCGAACCCGAAAAAGGTGCTCGACCAGGTTTTCGAACTGTTCATTTCACTGAACGCCACGGACGAGCAGCTCGATTTTCCGTTCGTTTTTTGCTCGGCCAAGGCCGGTTACGCCAAACTGGATCTCAAAGACGCGAGCGACTCGATGGTGCCGCTGTTCGACGCCATCGTGAAATTCATCCCGCCGCCGCGCGCCAAGGCGGGCGACGGTTTCCAGGTTCTCGTGGCGAATCTGGATTACAGCGATTACCTCGGGCGTATCGCGTTCGGCAAAATCATGGCCGGCAAGGTGAAAGTCGGGGATGCGGCCTGTTGTCTGCACGGCCACGGCAAGGTCACGACGGGCAAAATCACGATGATTTATCACTTCACCGGGTTGAAACGCATCGAAGTGCCGGAGGCGCACGCGGGCGATATTGTGGGCATTACGGGATTTGAAGACGTGTTCATCGGCGAGACCATCGCGGACAAGCCGGAACACGGCGCGTTGCCCTATATCCCAATTGACCCGCCGACGATCCAGATGGAATTTGCCGTGAACGACGGCCCGCTCGGCGGCCAGGACGGCAAACTCGTCACCGCCCGCCACATTTGGGAACGGCTGCAAAAGGAGACCCGAACGAACGTCGCCTTGCGCATCAAACAGACCGCGGATCCGAAAATTTTCGAGGTCGAGGGCCGCGGCGAAATGCAAATCGCGATTCTCGTCGAGCAAATGCGGCGCGAGGGTTACGAGGTTTTGGTCAGCCGGCCCGAAGTGCTTTACCGAAAAGACGCCAACGGCAACCTGCTGGAGCCGATTGAAAAGTTGTTTCTCGAAATCCCGCAGGAATTCATGGGCGCCATCATGGAAAACCTTTCCGGCCGCAAGGCCGAGATCACCAGCATGAACCATCACGGCGACCAGGTGACCATCGAGGCGCTGGTTCCTATGCGCGGCCTGATCGGGTTCGAGACGGATTTGGTGAACCAGACGCGCGGCATGGGCGTGATGAGCCACCTGTTTCATGAATACGGCCCCGACCGCGGGGACATCGCCGCTCGCAAAAATGGTTCGCTCGTCAGCATGGAAAACGGCCAAGCGATGGCCTACGCCCTGAACATGATCCAGGAACGCGGCCGGTTGATGGTCGAACCGGGTGACGCCATTTACACCGGCATGATCGTGGGCGAAAATGCGCGCGAAAACGACATCCCCGTGAATCCGTGCAAGGCAAAACGGCTGACCAACATGCGTTCGCAAGGCGACGGCAAAGGCATTCAACTCAGCTCGCCGCTCAAACTCTCGCTCGAACGCGCGCTGGAATACATCGGTTCGGACGAATACGTGGAAGCCACGCCGAAAAATCTGCGGCTCCGCAAAAAAATCCTCGACGAGACGAAGCGCAAACGTTCCGAAAAATCGCGCGTGATAAAGATTCTGGCGGAGTAGTGATTCGCGCGATTGCGCGAGAATCGCGTCAACTTATTGAGGCGGGCTTGTTTGTGAATTCCATGCCGACCAGACAGACGTCGTCGGCGAATTCGTGGTCCACGGAAAACGCGCGGATGGCTTCCAGCAGTGCATCGAACAATTCCCCGGTGGGTTTTTGGATCCGGTTTTCCACGTCGAGCATCATCCGTTCCTGTGAATACAATTCCTCGTTCAGCCCCTGCACTTCGTAGAGGCCGTCGGTGAACAGCATCAAAAGATCGCCGGGCTTGATGGTGAGTTGGGTGGTTTGATACGGCGAATCCTCAAACAGGCCGAGTGCAGGCTCACTGCGACCGGAGGCGTTGGCGAGCGGTTCAACCCGGCTCGTGAAACGGTTCACCAGCAGCGGCTTCGGATGGCCGGCGTTGGCATAGCGCAGCATGCCGGTCTGCCAGTTGGCCACGAGATAAAACGCGGTCGTGAGCATCGGCGAGCCGGTGCTTTTGAGGATGCTGCACAAGTCGGAGTTGAGCTTGCGCAAAAACATTCCGGGCTCAAGCGCAAGCGGTTTCAGTTCCTCCGCCAGCGCGCGGATCATGGCGGCGACGAGCGCGGCGCGGATGCCGTGGCCGGTCACGTCACAAATGAAGACGGCGGCTTCCGTGTCTGAGAGCGCGGAGACGCTGAAAAAATCGCCGCTGACCGTTTCGGCGGCTTGATACCGATGGACGAATTGAAACGCGCTTTGTTCCGGGGGGACGTTGGCCGGAAAAACCGGGTATTGCTGCGGCAGGATGGCGAGCTGAATTTCGTGCGCCATGCGCAGGTTTTCCTCCATGAGCACGTTTTTCGCGCGCAATTCCTCGCGGCTGCGGGCCAGTTCGGCATTGGCCCGGCGAATCCGTTCTTCCGCGAGTTGCTGTTGCGTGACGTCCCAGAAAATGCCCTGCAATCCGATGATCTTTCCGTTCGCCCCGTACAAGGGTGTTTTGACGACCCGGGTGATGCGTTTGTCCTGTCCCAAAGGATGATGTTCCTCGGTGATTTCGTAGGTCTGGCCGGTTTGCATGACCCGCTGGTCGTCCTTGGTATATTGTTCCGCCAGCTCTTTCGGGAAAAAATCAAAATCCGTTTTGCCGAGGATGTCCTCCAGTTTGCAGTGATAATGCTGGCAGTATTGTTGATTGGCGAAGGTGAACCGCCCCTGTAGGTCCTTCCGAAAAACGTTTTGCGGCATCGTCTCCACCAGGGAATGATAAAGGGATTCCGAATTCCGCAGTTCCTGTTCCATCTGCCGGCGTTGCGTGATGTCCTCGACCGTGCCTTCGTAGTATAGCAATTTGCCCTGCGGGTCGCGCACGGCACGGCAGTTTTCCGAAATCCAGATGACGATCCCGTCCTTGCGGTAAATGAGGGACTCGAACCCCTTCAACGTGTCGTGTTTCTGCATCTGCCGGACAAATTCCTCGCGCCGTCCCGGATCGACGTACAGCCGTTTCCCGATGTCCTTGATGCTTGCCATCAATTCCACCGGCGAGTCGTAACCGTAAATGTGAGCCAGCGCCACGTTCGCCAGCAGGTAATGGCCATCGGGCGTCGTGCGGAAAATGCCTTCGACGAGATGGTCAAAAATGCCGTGGTAATTGTCCTTTTCCTCGAGCAACGCGAGCTGCTCGTGCTGGCGCTCAATCGCGCAGCGGATGGAACGCCGAAAGCCGGCGGCGTCGAGATGTTCCTTGACCAGATAATCCTGCGCGCCGTTGCGGATGACTTCGGCGGAAAAAGTTTCATCGTTCGCCGTTCCGAACACCAGGACCGGCAGGCGCGGCGCCTTGGTGGTGAGCGAGGTGACCTGGGACAAACCGGTCGCGTTGTCAGCGGGCAATTCAAACAAAACCGCATCAAAGGAATTGGCCGCCAGCAGGGCCAAACCGGCATCAACCGTGGGTGCAGTGGTGATCTCTGTCGCCCCGCCTGCGCGCAGCAGGTCGGTGACGGTGCGCGCAAAAGGCCCGTCGTTCCCGATAAACAAAATTTTCAACGGTTCGGATTCCATCACGCAATTTGGCCCCGCACCGCTGGCGGAGACCTGAATCACCTCGCGGTCGTCACATGAGCATACAAGTTTGGCGCGCACTCGCAAGTGGGTTGCGTTCGCCGCGGATCTTTGGTTATCCTCCGGGCGGGTGAAATGGCGTGCCGACAGTCGCGGGATTCATTTCCTCATTTTTTCTGTTCTCCGAACTTGAAATGCCCGCAGTCATGACCGGCGCCTTTTGCCAGATTTTATTATGAAAACCTATCAACCAGCGGAAATTCGGAACTTTGCCATCGTCGGCCACGCCTCGTCGGGCAAAACCATGTTAAGCGAGGCGATGCTCATGTGCGGCGGTGTCATCTCGCGCATGGGGCGCATCGCCGACGGCTCCACGGTGTCGGATTACCACGTCAGCGAAAAGAACCGGCAGATTTCGGTCTCGGCGTCGCTTTTGCACACGGAGTGGATGGGGAAGAAGTTCAACATCATTGACACGCCGGGTTACCTCGACTTCATCAGCGAAGGCCTGGGCGCATTGCGGGTCGGCGATTTCGCGCTGGTGGTGGTTCACGCCCAGCACGGCCTCGGCGTCGGCACCGAGCGGGTATGGAATTACGCGACCGGTTACGGCATTCCCAAAATGATCGTCGTGAACGCGATGGACAAGGAGAACGTGGATTTCGACGCCGTGGTCAGGCAGTTGCAGGAACGGTTCGGCCGGCACGTTTTTCCGTTGAATGTGCCGGTGAATCCCGGTCCCGGTTTCAACCGCGTGCTGGATGTGCTGCGCAGCGAAATCGTGACCTACGCGGCCGATTACAGCGGCAAATACCAGGAGGAACCGGCCTCCGGCGAGTGGGCGGCAAAGGGCAAGGAGCTGCATGGCCAGCTCATCGAGCACATCGCCGAGTCGGATGACGAATTGATGAACAAGTTTTTCGAGCAGGGCAGTCTCTCGGAAGAGGAATTCCGCGCCGGCATTCACTCGGCGGTACAGAAGCAGTTATTCATCCCGCTGTTCTGCGCGTCGGCGGAAAACAACATCGGCGTGGCACGATTGATGGATTTCATCGCCAAGTATGGTTCGTCGCCGGTGGACCGCAAGAAGGTCAAGGCCGTCAATGCCAACGACGCGGAAGTGGAAGTGGGTTTGGATGATCCCGAACCGGTGCTCTACATTTTCAAGACGATGTCCGAGGCGCATTTCGGCGAGTTGTCATTTTTCCGTACTTACGCGGGGTCGGTGTCCACGGGCATGGATTTATACAACAGCGACCGCAAGGTGAACGAGCGCATCGGGCAGATTTTCCTGCTCAACGGGCAGACCCGTGAAGCGGTCAACACGCTCGGCCCCGGCGACATCGCCACGGTCGTCAAACTCAAGGTCACACACACCGGCAACACGCTTTGCAACGCGAAGAAATCTGTGACGCTGCCGAAGGTGATTTATCCCAAACCCAACATCCACGCGTCGCTGGTCGCCAAGGTGAAGGGCGAGGAGGACAAGATCGCCTCCGGCCTCGCCGCGTTGCATCAGGAAGACCCGACGTTTCTTTACGTGGTGGACGCGGAACTGCATCAGACGATTATTTCCGCGCAGGGTGAGTTGCATCTGGAAGTCGTGGCCGACCGTTTGCGCCGCCGGCACAACGTTCATGTCGAATTGAGCGAGCCGCGCGTGCGCTATCGCGAGACCATCAAGGGCAAAGGCGATTCAAAGTATCGCCACAAAAAACAAACCGGTGGCGCCGGGCAATTCGCCGAAGTCTGGATGCGCATCGAGCCGAAGCCGCGCGATAGCGGCGTCGAGTTCACCAACTCGCTCGTCGGCCAGAACGTGGATCGCGTGTTCGTGCCGTCGGTGGAGAAGGGCGTCAACCAGGCCTGCACCGAAGGCATCCTCGCCGGTTGCCGCGTGACGGACGTGATGATTGATTTTTACGACGGCAAGATGCATCCGGTGGACTCGAAGGACATTGCGTTTCAGATCGCCGGTTACTTTGCGTTCAAGGAGGCGTTCATGGTCGCCAAGCCGTGCCTGCTGGAGCCGATTGAGACGGTCGAGATCCGCATTCCGGAAGATTGCATGGGCAAGGTGATGGGCGACTTGTCGTCCCGGCGCGGAAAAATCATCGGCATGGACAATGACGGCGCGTTTCAAGTCATCAAGGCCAGCGTGCCGACAAAGGAACTTTACCATTACTCCAGCACGCTTCGTTCGCTGACCGGCGGGCGCGGCGTCCACACGGAGGACTTCAGCCACTACGAGGAAATGCCGCGCGACTCGGCGGAAAAGGTGATTGAAGAGGCGAAGAAGCGCAAAGCCAGCCCCGAGCCGCATTGAAACCTGATGGCTGCGACGCCCCGTCGCAGCAGCAAGAACATAAGACGACCCGGCTACGGAGGCGTTGCCTTTACCATTCGCGACGTGGCGTCGCGGCCACGCTCAGTGAACGAGCGCGGCTTCGTTTTTGACCACGGCGGAATAGAGCGCGTCCTTCAATTTGGCGCGCTTGAATTTGAGTTCGTCAATTTCCTGATCGGTGGCGAACTCAATGTCTTCTTCTATCCGGCAGATGCTGTCGTCCAACTGATGGTATTCCTCGAACATCTGGCGGAACTGGTTGTCGGCGAGCCGGAGCCGGCGGATGGTTTCGCGATGTTCGGGGAATTCACTCAGGAAGGGATGATGTATGTCCATTGGAAGTCCTCCAGGTTGAGGTTTGACGGTCGGTGCGCTGCATGCTTCGTTCCCATTACCTGTGTCTAATAAAGCTCAAGTCGTCCCGGTTGGCCAGCCAAATTTTGAAAAAAATTAACACAAATTTGCCCACGCAATGGATGCCCGTCGCCTTTCAGCCTTTTCAAGACCACGCCGATGGCTTAATTTGCCGCTATTGTCGTCCCATGCCGAGCGTTTACATCAAAACCTACGGTTGCCAGATGAACGAGCGCGACAGCGAGGCCGTCGCCGCGCAGCTCGTGGCCAAGGGTTACACCCTCGCGCCGTCCGAAGCCGTGGCGGACGTGATTCTGCTCAACACGTGCAGCGTGCGCGATTTCGCGGAGCAAAAAGCCTTGAACAAAATGGTGAACGTCATCGCGGAAACACGGCGCAACCGTCCGGACGTCGTGCTCGGGTTCATGGGCTGCATGGCACAGAGCCGCGGACAGGAACTCATTGACCGTTTGCCGGACGTGGACCTCGTGCTCGGCACGCAGAAATTTCACCGTGCAGCGGAATACCTCGACGAACTTCTTACCGGTGGCCGTGACAAAATTGTGGACGTGGCGGCGGAGCAGGGCAGCGAAGCGACGATTCGCGAGCATTTGCTTTACGGAAATGCTGCTAGAAATGGCGACGGTCACAGACCACCGCTACAGGTCACCGCCTTTGTCAGCATCATGCAAGGCTGCAATCAATATTGCACCTTCTGCATCGTGCCTTACACGCGCGGCGAGGAACGCAGCCGCAGCATTTCCGACATTGTGGCCGAGTGCCGCCAGCTTGTGTCGCAGGGCGTGAAGGAAATCACGCTGCTCGGCCAGATTGTCACCAGCTACGGCAAACGCGAAAAACGTGACGAGTGGCGCGTGGCGCGTGACACGGGCAGTTCCTTCCCGACACCCGTCACCCGTCACCCGTCACATACAACCCCCTTCGTCCAACTGCTCGACGCGGTCCACGAAATCGAAGGGCTGGAACGCATCCGGTTCACCTCGCCGCATCCGAAAGGTTACGGTGACGATTTGATTGAAGCTTACGCGCGTCTGCCGAAGCTCGTCGAAAGCGCACATTTGCCCGTCCAGAGCGGAAGTGACCGCGTCTTGAAATTGATGCACCGCGGTTACACGCGCACCCGTTACGTCGGCATCATTGAAAAATTGCGTTGCGCCCGGCCGGAAATCGGCATCAGCACCGACATCATCGTCGGGTTTCCCGGCGAGACCGAGGATGACTTTGAGCAAACCCTTTCGCTGGCGCGCGAGGTGCAATTCGATCAGGCGTACATTTTTAAATACTCGCAGCGCCGCGACACGCCCGCCGCCGAAATGCCCGGTCAAGTGCCGCAAAAAATGCGCGAGGAACGCAACCAACGGCTGCTCGAAGTCATCAACGAAATCGGCAGACGCAGGTACGGCGCGTTTGTCGGACGGCAGACGCAGATTCTGGTCGAGGGGCCGAGCAAAAAGAATCCGGCGCGGATGACTGGCCGGACGCGCTGCAACAAGATTGTGGTGTTTGACGGCTCGGAGCGGCATCGCGGCCAGCTCATGGACGTGAAAATCACCCGCGCCGGTTCCTTCACGCTCTACGGCGACCCGGCAATTTTAAATCTGTGATGAGCTTAATAGGTGCAGCCTGTCCTTTATTTAGGGATTTCGTTCATTACTTGGGTGGGTTGCCCGAAATGCTCGGTGTCGTAGAATTGGCCAAACTTAATTTCATCAAATCGAGTAGTCCAGCGAGCACCGGAAACCTCGGCCATCAAGCTACGGTATTGGCACCAGTTCACGACGTGAACGTAACGGAGTTCTTTCTCCAAGTCTCCCAGTTCCATCTGCGAGTTCCAAGCTGGCCTATGAGCATGGATGAGAAGGCGTTCGGCGAGCCTGATATGTTCGTTCCATTTTTCATTCGTCGGTGTCTCACGGCCGATTAGTCGTCCCACATACAACTCAAGGCAACCTGCATCCTGATTTTGGAGGTGCTCGCCATGTTCGGATACGCCGCGATCTGAAAAACACTGCCACTCATTACGGCCAATGTAGAGCAACACCCCGCTGCCATAGACAGGGTGATGGCCGTAGATCTGGTAAATTCCATAATTGCTTGTCCCTTTTAAGTGTTCACCTTCTTTGAATGGGTATGGACCACTCCATTGAATGTGTATAAATAATTCTTTAGTTTCATTCTGCTGGTTTTCCTGGTCTTCGTTCATATAGTGCGCGCAAAATTAAGAGATTAATGGCCGCCCCGTTGTGCAGCCTGTCCTGTTTCACGCTCGGAACTTTGTGCCCGGCAAATTTTTTTGACAAGGGAATTTCCCTTTGAATTTTTCGTGTCCTTTTGTGTCAATTTGTGGTTAGCTTTTCACCATGAAACTGTCGTTGTTGTCCATCCTGCTCGGCTTGGGCGTGAGCGTGCCGCAGATTTACGGTCTGACCAGGCCGGCGCAATTCGCCGCCGCCGCGCGCAAGTTTCCGCGCAACCTGCCTCTCGGCATCTTGTTGATGCTGCTGGGCACGGCGTGGTTTTTGTGGAACGTCAACAACGAGCCAATCGCGGATTTCTCGGCCTACAAACAGCCGATGATGGCCGCATTTGCGGCGGTGGGGATTTTGTCGTGCTTTTTTGTCCAGGACTTTTTGGCCGTGCGCGGTCTGGCCGTTTTGATGTTGCTGCTGGCGAAATTGATGTTGGATACCGGGCGTCCGCATCTGGGCGAGACGCCGTGGGTGTATGTGATTCAAATCTGGGCTTACCTGCTCATCATCGCGGGCATCTGGTTCACGATAACGCCGTGGAGGCTGCGCGACCTGGTGAACTTTGCCACGGCGAATGAAACCCGCGTGCGGCTCGGCAGCGCCATCCGGCTGGCGTTCGCGGTGTTCGTGATGCTCCTTGGCCTGACGGCGTTTCGCGCGATGTGAGCGCCGTCAAACCCAGGATTCTGGTCATTCGCGGCGGGGCCATCGGCGATTTCATTCTCACCTTGCCTGCTATCGCCGCCCTGCGCCAACAGTTTCCCCGGGCGCATCTGGAGTTGCTCGGCTATCCGCACATCGCCCAACTCGCCGTGACGGGCGGCCTGGCGGACCGCGTCCAGCCCATCGAAGCGCGCGGGCTGGCGGGCTTTTTCGCGCGCGATGGCACACTGGAACCGGACCTGGTGGATTACTTCTCCGAGTTCGACCGGGGGGTCTCGTATCTTTATGACCCGGACGAAATTTTTAAAACCAACGTATGCCGCTGCCTGTTCGGGCAATTTATCGCTGGATTGCATCGCCCGAACGAGGCGGAACCCATCCATGCCGCGCAGGTCTATCTCAAACCACTGGAACGGCTCGCCATCTTCGATGCGGACCCCGTGCCGAGGCTTAACGTGGGACAGGCTTCCAGCCTGTCTCGAACTTCTTCCAGGATTTTGTCAAATCAAGATGGAGACAGGCGGGACGCCTGTCCTACTTTGGCCCTTCACCCCGGCAGCGGCAGCGAAAAGAAAAACTGGCCGGAAACCAAATGGACGGAATTCATCGTATGGTTGACGGGTTCAACGAAGCTGGATCTGCTGCTCGTGGGTGGCGAGGCCGAAGGCGGTCGGCTCCAGCGGCTGGCGGCGGCAGTGCCACCGGAGCGGCGTCAGGTCGCGCAAAGCCTGCCGCTCCCGGAATTGGCGCGGCGGCTCCAGTCGTGCGCGGCCTTTGTCGGACACGATTCGGGCATTTCACATCTGGCCGCCGCGCTCGGCCTGCCGAGCCTGGTTTTATGGGGGGACGCGCGCGAAAAAGTCTGGCGGCCACAGGGCGAGCGAGTGGTTGTTTTGCGGGAAATGACCGGGGTGAGGGCAATCAGCATGGAAAAAGTGGTTGACGAATTGCGCAAGCTGGTCGGCGGATGATTGGTTGCGCCTTGGATTTGACGAACGCGGCTTTGTGGTTGACCTTCTTTGGCACAACTTGTGCAGCGTTGATGGATAAACTTTTATAATTTGGTCAAACCATGAGCAATAATCCATCTACCAAGCTGGGAGAAAAGAAAATTGCTGGGAAACGGGACGTGAACCATCCGCGGACCGCCGTCAGCAAGGCAATCCAACTGTTCAACTCAAAGAGTCCTAAAGCCGACCTCGAAGCCTTTTTTCATTCGCCATCCTGCCACGCTCTCAAGTTGCAAATCTGCGACATCGGCTGGCGTTTGTGGCAGCGCGCCTACGTGGATGGCAACGGCGGCAACATCGCCATCCGCGTTGGCGAGGACATTGCACTTTGCACGCCCACACTTGTCAGCAAGGGCTTCATGAAACCGGAGGACATGTGCCTGGTGGATTTCGAGGGCAACCAGCTGTTGGGCGCGAAAAAGCGCACGAGTGAAATTCTCATGCACCTGCAAATCATGCAGCGCCAGCCGCGGGCCGTGGCCACGGTGCATTGTCATCCGCCGTATGCGACGGGTTTCGCGGTGGCGGGCATATTGCCGCCCTCGGGCATGTTGCCTGAGTACGAACTTTTCACGTCGGTGGCCATCGCGCCGTATCGCACGCCCGGCACGCCGGAAATGGGCCGGCTCGTCGCCGGTTTGGCGGACAACCACAACGTCATTCTCATGGCCAATCACGGGGTCGTTTCGTGGAGCCACAACAACGTGGAGGACGCCTGTTTCAAGATTGAAGTTCTTGAAACCTATTGCCGCACCGTTCTCGTCGCCTCGCGACTGGTTCGGACGCCGAACACCATTTCGCGCGCGCAGTTGCAGGACCTGCTCAGGATCAAACAAAGCCTCGGCATCCCCGACCCGCGCTTTGGCCTCAAGGAATTTGATCTCCCCGACAAAAACGAATGGCGCCGGGTATCGCTGGTGGCGCGCCGCCCAAGGATGAAGCGGGTGGGAAAAGACCCCAAAGCCCAAGCCGTCATCCAGGCCATCACGCAACAAATCCTGAACAAGTTACAAGGTTGATTGTCCGCTGAAGATTCGCGGACTTTATTGAATCCAGCCGGAGACTTGGGCCAGCTTGACCAGCAGATAGGCGGTGGCACCGCTCGCCGGCAGTGTCATTATCCACGCCCAGATGATGCGCTCGACCACGTCGAATTTGAGGTGATTGAACCCTTTCGCGCAACCAACACCCATGATGGAGGTCGTGACGGCGTGGGTGGTGGACACGGGCATTCCAAAATGCGCGGCGGTGACCAGTATCGTGGCAGCGGTGGTTTCGGCGGCGAAACCATGCACGGGATGGAGCCGGACCATTTTGTGTCCGAGGGTCTTGATGATGCGCCAGCCGCCCACGGCGGTGCCGGCGCACATCGTCAGGGCGCAGAGGACTTTTATCCACGCGGCGATGGCCAGCGGCTGGTTTCCCTCCGGCGGCGCGGTGCGCAAAAACGACAACCAGCCGGGGAGATGGTCGAACAGGCCGCTGCTGGTGCCGGTCAGCAGCGCCAGCGCCATGATGCCCATGGTTTTTTGCGCATCGTTGGTGCCGTGACTGAAGCCCATGTAGGCCGAACTGAGGAGTTGCAGTTTCCCGAAGGTTTTGTTGACGGTGGCGGTACGCCAGTTGCGCAGCAGAAAATACAGCAGGCCCATGAGCAGAAAACCGAACACCAATCCGCAGATGGGCGAGGAGATCATCGGTACGACGACTTTCCACAGCAGGCCCTTGCTCAACCACCAATGTTCATGGCTGGGGATGGACCACACCAAAACGTTCCAGTTGTTGTGCGCGGCGGCCAGGCACGCGCCGCACAAGCCGCCCACGAGTGCGTGGGACGAACTGGACGGCATCCCGAACCACCACGTCAGCAAGTTCCAGAGAATGCCGGCGACCAGCGCGCAAATCAGGACTTCGGACGTGGCGACCTGGGGATCAACCAGGCCGGACGCGATGGTGGTGGCGACCGCCGTGCCCGCAAAAGCGCCGACGAGATTGGTAACCGCCGCCAGCATGACAGCCTGACGTGGCGTCAGCACTTTGGTGGCGACGACGGTGGCGATGGAATTGGCCGTGTCGTGAAAGCCGTTGATGTAGGTGAACACCAACGCCGTGAGAATGACGAGTAGGATGAGAGTCATCGCGCCGGTCAGGAATTTTTGAGCACGATGTGCATGACCACGTTGCCGGCGTCGCGGCAGCGGTCAATGACCTTCTCCATCAATTCATAAAGATCGCGGATAACCATGGCGCGCAGCGGGTCGTAGCGGCCGCTATAAAGGTCTTTCAGCAGGTCCATCATCAGCCGGTCCGCCTCGTTTTCGAGATACTGAAGTTTGGTGTTCAACTCGTGGATTTTCTCCAGATGCTTCATGTCCCGAAGCTGTTTCACCATGGCCAGCACCACGTCGGTGGCCTGTTCCATGATTTCAATCTGCCGGTTGAAATCCACACCCTCGAGGTGCTGATAACCGAGGTTGATGCGTTCCGCCAGTTTCTCGACCGTCTTGGGAATTTTGCGCAGCGCCAGTGATAATGCCTCGATGTCCTCGCGTTCCAGCCCGGTCACGAACGTTTTCACCAGTTCGGCGGTGATTTGCTCGGCAATTTTTTTCTCCTTGCGCCGCGTGAGCATCAGGTCGTCGAGACTCTTGGCGGAAGTCGGTGTTTTTATCATTTCGATGACCAGCCGGACGCTTTCGTGGGCTTCGCTGGCGGCGTCTTCCAGCAACTGATAAAACCGGTCGGCCTTTCCGAAGAGCATTTGAAGCGAGAACATGGTTGGAACAGGTTCTTGAAAACGCGTCAAAAGTCCATGAAATTTTATGACGTGGACTAATTGTCGGTAGCGCGCAAACAGCAGCCCTTCCGAGTTGATTCCAGAAAATTGATTCGCTGAAAATCCGCCAGCGCTGTAAATTCCGCCCCGTATGGCGATGGCGGACATCAGACGGGAATACTCGCTCGGCGGCCTTCAGCGCGCGGACCTGGACGCGAGTCCGGTCGCGCAGTTCAACCAATGGTTTGTGCAGGCGTCGGCGGGCAGCCGCTGGCGGAAAATCGGCATCGTCCTCTACAAACTCTGGCACGCCATGCTCGGCCACGTGCCGATAGACGTGAACGCGATGGTGCTGGCGACGGTGGACAAAGCCGGCCGGCCTTCAACCCGCGCCGTGCTGCTCAAGGGTGTGGACGAACGCGGCTTCATTTTCTTCACGAATTACGACAGCCGCAAGGGGCTTGAGTTGGCGGAAAATCCCAACGCGGCGCTGACGTTTTATTGGACGGATTTGGGACGGCAGGTCTGCATCGCGGGCACGGTCACGAAATTGCCGCAGGCGGAATCGGCGGCGTATTTCAAGAGCCGTCCACGCGGCAGCCGCCTTGCAACGTGGGCATCGAACCAGCGCGACGTGGTCGCCGACCGCGCGGCGCTCGACGCGAAATGGAATGAAATGGCGAACCGGTTTCCGAACGACGTGCCGCTGCCGCCGAATTGGGGTGGCTACGTGTTGAAGCCGGAGCGTGTCGAGTTCTGGCAAGGCCGGCCCAACCGGTTGCACGACCGTTTTTGCTACACGCGCCAGCCGGACACTTCGTGGAAGCTGGAGCGGCTCGCGCCGTGAAGTCAAGGAGTTCTCTGTGCTGGCAAGTGCTTTTTCATAATAATTGTTCACCGGTGTTCAGGTTGGTTTCGTGCCCAAAGCCGGGCACGGTTTTGCGAACGCAAAACCTTAAGCGCAACCCAC
>JBEKJN010000047.1:0-14270 GCA_050011235.1 Verrucomicrobiota bacterium
CTCTGGGCGAAACTGCTCCCGAGGAATAAAATGCGAACCCACTTCTCGAATCCCGCCAACTACCGCGTCGAAGCGCCCGGCGCGCAGGCGGCCCGGTTTAACCGCTGCCTTACTTCGATTGCGAATTCGCCGCGTTGCGTTGCTCCAGTTGCGCCTGGAGATATTGGTCCTCCGGCGCTTCGAGCCACGCCGTGTACCAGATGTTGCCGAGCATCTGGCCGGCTTTCACGAGCTGGCCTTCCAGAAACGGCCGGCCTTCCAGGCCCTTGTCGCCTTCACCGGTCAGCTTGCCTTCCTTTTCCAATTCATAAAGCGGCTCGACGAACTTGTTTTGCTCGACCAGATAAGCCACCGCAGCGCGAAACATTCCGTCCGGCGCGTCTGCCTTCGCGATGCGCTCGGCGGGTTGAATTTTGCCGGCCAGCGCCTCCACTTTTATTCCGCCCGTCTGGCGAAAGTAGCCGCCGTCAATCCACGCGTGAAATTTCAGGCTGGTCGTGTAGCCGTGCGGATTGTCGCCGACCCAGCCGTTGAAATGCACCGTCGTGTGCAACGGCTGCGAACCGTCGCCCACAAAATGCCCCATCACGCCCATGACATAGACGACGTTCGCCTGCGCGTTCGCGATTTCCTCCGGTGTGCCGCCGTATTTCTGAAAGGTCTTGAGATAACTGAAGCACGATTTCAATTTTTCGTAATACTCCGTGATGGCCCACGGCAGAAACCCGTCCAACTCGCGGGTGTGGTCGGCGTCCCTTGCCGGGTCAATGGCCGGAAACCTTTCCGGATGCGCCGCCCGCGCCCGCGCGATGTCGGCGGCGAAATCGTAACGCATGAGCGGCAGGGTTTCCGGCGTCAGCCCGTAAAGTTTCAAATCCTCCAAATCAATGTAATGGTCCGGCCCGTTGAGATTTTTCAGCGGCAAATCGCCCACGTTGCGCCAGCGGTCCGGCTCGCCCCCGAGAAACGCGATGCGATGCTTCAAGGCGGGGGTCAGGGTGAATCCGCCGAAATCCTGCGGCAACGACGCCAGCGCCAGTTCATTGATGGCGTGATGCCCTTCGTAATCCCACGCGCCAACGTTGAAAGTGAACGCGCCAAGCGCGACTGCCAGTGCGAACAATTTTATTTTCATGATCAAATTTCTGTCGCCGCCCAATTTAGCGAAACGCTCCGCCGTTGCCAAAATAATCCGCTCTCTCATTTGTGAAATTTTTGCCGGGCGCGCTGGCCGGACGCCGCGCCGCGATGTCCGAGTGCAGCCATCACGCCGCAACGACCCGGAAATTGGCGGAGCGGGAATACTGGCGGGTCGTTTAAGTTTCGGCTCGCGAGGACGCTCTCCCCACCAAACCAAAATTCGTGTTCATTTGCGTCCTTTCGTGGTTAAACTCCTGCTCGTGAAAATCATCACCGATGAACACTGCGCCGGTTATTCGCGTCTGGGTCATCCCGAACGCCCGTTGCGCATCATCGCCACGCTTGAGCTCCTGCGAAACCAGACCGATCTGCCGATTGATTGGGCCGCGCCGGGCCGGGTGGACGACGCGCAAATCCTCCGTGCCCATTCGACCGAACATCTCGCGCGCTTGAATGAACCGGAGGATTTCGACGCCGACACGCCGTTCTACGAAAACATTGGCGATTATGCCCGTGCGTCCGTCGCCGCCGCGCTGGACGCGTTGAAAGCGGCGCGCGCCGGTGAAAATGTTTTCAGCCTCATGCGCCCGCCCGGCCATCACGCCCTGCGCAACCGGGCAATGGGCTTTTGTTATTTGAACAACATCGCCATCGCCGTGCTCGAGGCCGCGGCCACCGGCGTGAAACGCGTCGTGGTTTGTGATTTCGATGTGCATCACGGCAACGGCACGGAAGCCATTTTGCTCGACCGGCCCGGCGTCGCGTTTTTTTCAATCCACCAGTATCCGTGCTATCCCGGCACCGGCGCGGCAAACGTCGGCAAAAACTGTTTCAATTATCCCGTCACCCCGGGCGCGCCGCGCGAGACCTACCGTGCCACGCTTGCCCGCGCGCTCGACGGTTTGAAAAAATTCCGCCCTGACCTCGTTGGCGTGTCCGCCGGATTCGACGCCTACGTGCGCGACCCGCTCGTGCCGGGCGTGCTGGTGTTGGACGATTTTTACTGGCTCGGCCAATCGTTGCGCGCGCTCGGTGTGCCGCTGTTCAGCCTGCTCGAAGGCGGTTACAGTCACGACCTGCCCGAACTCATTTTCGCCTATCTCAAAGGCGTGGAAGGAAAATAAAACGCGCCATGACCGGCGCAAACTTGACGCGCGCGCCGGAAAAAACTAGCTTGTGACCCGGTTGGTGGTCGTAGCTCAACGGTAGAGTCCAAGCTTGTGGAGCTTGTTGTTGCGGGTTCGAATCCCGTCGGCCACCCCAGCCTTCGTTCGGAGCGCAGTCGCCTTCGTTGCACTCCGGCGCACCAAGGCGAAGAACGAAGGCTGCCGCGTCGAAGAAAAACGAAGACGGGCTACAATACACAATTTTTCACAGATGCTCCGAACTGCGGCCCGGCCAGCCAGCCTTCATCAGCGCCGCGCGGCAACGGCTCAACGGTCACCCACCCTGTTGCTGACCAACGCCACCAGCGCAACGAGGCCGCCCAAGAGCAGGCCAACCAACAGAACCGCCAGGATGGTGTTAATCTTGCGCCTTTGCAAATCGGGCGGAAGACGCGGAAACAATAACTTACCCAAAAAGCGGTTCATAAGACCAGCGTCCCAAAGTTTTCAGCAAAATTCAAATGGAATAATCTTCGGGGAAGACGCGGACATTTTGCAATTCCACATACACCTGGTCGCCCGTGTTCAATTGCAACTCGTTGAATTGTTCCTTGCTCAATTGCACTTCGAACCAGCCGTCGTTGTCGAGCCGCCGGAGTTCCAGTTGCGCGGACGGGCCGGCGGTGTTGTAGCGGACGACCCGGGCCGCGAGCGTGGCGCGTCCGCGCGGTTCCCGGCTGATGCGAATGTCGTGCGGCCGCACAAACGCGATGGCGGGCGTTTCGAGCGGGCCGCCCTTTTCGGTCACGGCATATTCCGTGTCGCCGATTTTTACGGAGCCGCCATGAGGCTGGCCCTGGAATAAATTGACGTTGCCGAGAAAATCATAAATGAACGCCGAGGCCGGCTGGTCATAAATCTGCTCCGGCGTGCCGATTTGCTCGATGCGTCCGTCGTGCAAAACGGCCACGCGCCCGGCCACTTCCATCGCCTCCTCACGGTCATGCGTGACAAACAGCGTGGTGACGTGGATTTCCTCGTGCAATTGCCGGAGCCAGCGGCGCAATTCCTTCCGCACCTTGGCGTCGAGCGCGCCAAACGGTTCGTCGAGCAGCAACACCTTCGGTTCCACGGCCAGCGCGCGGGCAAGGGCGACGCGCTGGCGCTGGCCGCCGGAAAGTTGCGACGGAAAACGTTTGCCGTGCGCGTCGAGCTGGATGAGCTTCAGCAATTTTTCGACGCGCGCGCGGATTTCGGGTTCCTTCGGCCGCTTCGAGCGCGGAAGCACGCGCAGGCCGAACGCGATGTTCTCAAATACGTCCAAGTGCCGAAACAATGCGTAATGCTGGAAGGCAAAACCGGCCTTGCGCTCGCTGGCGGGAATATTCGTAACCTCCTCGCCGTAAAACAAGACCTGCGCCGGGCCGGGATCGGGAAATTCCAAACCGGCGATGATGCGCAGCAGCGTCGTCTTGCCGGAACCAGACGGGCCGAGCAGCGCCACGAGTTCGCCGGACTCGATCTTCAGATTCACGTTTTCGAGAGCGGTGAACCTGCCGAATCTTTTCGTGACGTTGCGGACTTCGACGCTCATACGGTCAAATCCATTTCCGCCGCGTGCAACGCGGCGCTCTTCTTCCGTTCAATCCACGTCCTCAACACCAGCGTAACCAGTCCGAGGAACGCCAGCAACGACGCCACGGCAAACGCGCCGGTGGTGTTGTAATCGTTGTAAAGAATTTCAATGTGCAGCGGGATGGTGTTCGTTACGCCGCGAATGTGGCCGCTCACGACCGACACCGCGCCGAACTCGCCCATCGCCCGGGCGTTGCACAAAATGACGCCGTAGAGCAAACCCCATTTGATGTTCGGCAGCGTCACGCGCCAGAACGTCTGCCAGCCGCTGGCGCCCAGCACGCGCGCCGCTTCCTCCTCGGTGCGGCCCTGCGCCTGCATGAGCGGAATCAACTCGCGCGCGACGAACGGAAAGGTCACGAACGTCGTCGCCAGCACGATGCCCGGCACGGCAAAGATGATTTTGACGTCGTGATCGGACAACCATGTCCAAAACGGCCCCGGCGCGCCAAACAGCAGCACGTATATCAATCCTGCAATCACCGGCGAAACGGAAAACGGCAGGTCAATCAGCGTGATGAGAATATTTTTCCCCCGAAAATCGAATTTCGCAATCGCCCACGCCGCCGCCACGCCGAAGACACAGTTCAACGGCACGGAAATGCCCGCGGCGATGAACGTCAATTTGATGGCGCTCAACGTCAGCGGGTCGCGGAACGTGCGGAAATAAAAACCGAGGCCCTTGTTCAACGCTTCGGCAAAAACCGACACGAGCGGCACAACGAGAAAAATTCCAAGAAACAACAACGCGCCGCCGATGAGCAACCGGCGCACCCAGGGCGACTCGGCGGTCGCCCGGCGATGCGGCTCGCGGCGGGTGGCGCGGAAAAATGTGGTGGTGTCGCCCATATCAAACTCGCGCGAGGTGCCGGCTGCTGCGCCATTGAAGCAAATTGACCGTCAGCAGTATCGTAAATGAACCGACGAGCATCACCACCGCCAGCGCGGTCGCGCCGGCGTAATCAAACTGCTCCAGCTTGGTGACGATGAGCAACGGCGTGATTTCTGTTTTCATTGGCATGTTGCCAGCGATGAAAATCACCGAGCCGTATTCACCCAGCGCGCGGGCGAACGCCAGCGAAAAACCGGTCAGCAGCGCCGGAAACAGCATCGGCAGGATGACGCGCCGGAACGTCTGCCAGCGGTTCGCGCCGAGACTGGCGGACGCCTCCTCGATTTCCGGGTCGAAGTCTTCCAGCACCGGTTGCACGGTGCGGACGATGAACGGCAGCCCGATGAAGGTGAGCGCGATGAACACGCCGAGTTGCGTGAAGGCGACCTTTATGCCGAGCGGCGCGAGCAACTGGCCGATCCAGCCATGCGGCGCATACAACGCCGTCAACGTGATGCCCGCCACGGCGGTCGGCAGCGCAAAGGGCATGTCCACCAGCGCGTCCACGACTTTTTTTCCAAAGAATTCGTATCGCACCAGCACCCACGCGACGATGATGCCGAAGAAGACGTTGACGAGCGCCGCCAGAAACGACGCGCCGAAACTCAGGCGATACGACGCCAGTGCGCGCGGCGCGGTGACGATGTGCCAGAACTGCTCCCACGAGAGCGTGCTCGTTTTCAAGAACACGCCCGCGAGCGGGATCAGCACAATCAAGCTGAGATAAAGCAGCGTGTAGCCGAGCGTCAAACGGAAGCCCGGCAGCACGCGGAAACTTTTCCTTGCCATGCGCGCTGTCTTTTAGCGTTTGTCAGGATGTTGTGAAAGGATTTCTTTACGCCGGGGCGGGAACCAACCCGGCCAGACTGTCCGAGTTGACATCCACGTCCGCGAACAACCATGTGGAAAGGTAGCGTTCAGACGACGACGGCACGATGGCGACGATGGTTTTGCCCTTGTTTTCAGGGCGTTTCGCCACTTGCAACGCGCCCAAATAGCCGCGCCACTGGAGACGCCGACGGGAATGCCGTCGAGCTGGTTGACCTCCTTGGAAATCGGGCCGGAATCTTCCTCGTTCACCTGGATGACCTCGTCCACGATTTTGGTGTTGAGGTTGACAGGAATGAATCCCGCGCCGATGCCCTGCAATTTGTGCGGGCCGGGCGCGCCGCCGGAAATGACGGGTGATTTCGCCGGTTCAACCGCAATCGCCTTGAAGCTTGGCTTGCGCTTTTTGATGACTTCCGCGACGCCGGTGATGGTGCCGCCGGTACCCACGCCCGCGACGACAAAGTCCACCTTGCCGTCGGTGTCGCGCCAGATTTCCTCGGCGGTTGTTTTCCGATGGATTTCCGGATTCGACGGATTGGAAAACTGCTGGGGAATGAAGCTGTTGGGAATTTGCTTGCTCAATTCCTCGGCCTTGGCAATGGCGCCTTTCATGCCTTTGGCGCCTTCGGTGAGCACGAGCTTCGCACCCAGAATTTTCAGCAGCTTGCGGCGCTCGAGACTCATCGTCTCGGGCATCGTCAGGATCAGTTTCAATCCCTTGGCTGCCGCGACAAACGCGAGCGCGATGCCGGTATTGCCGCTGGTTGGCTCAATGAGCACGGTGTCTTTCTTGATTGCGCCGGACTTGAGCGCGTCGTCAATCATGGCCAAGCCGATGCGGTCCTTGACGCTGGAGAGCGGATTGAAGAATTCGAGTTTGAGCAGCACGTCGGCGACCGCGCCATGTTTCTTCGCCGTGCGGTTCAGCCGCACGAGCGGTGTGTTGCCGATGGTTTCAGTGATGTCGTTATAGATGCGTGACATAGGTTTTATGGTTTAGATTTGATAGGTTTCGTTTTTTGTTTTTCCACGTTCCGTTGTAACGGAGCGGTGGGAAATGGCATCAGCCTGAAGCCGGCTGACCGCCTCCTCCGCACGGAGGTTGGGCAGAAAACGGACCGCGCCGCGCGCGTTGAAAAATGCGCGGGCGGCTTCGCGAACGCCGAGGTCGCGGGAAAATTGCTGGAAATCCAGAACGGAAAGGAAATGCAGGTTCGACGTGCGATACCAGGGCTGCGGCAGTGAGCGGGTCAGCGGCGTGCGGCCCTGAAACAAAACCTGCAGCCGCACGCGCAGATGGGCGAAATTGGCGAAGGCGACGATCACTTCGCGTCCGACGCGGAACGCCTCGTGGAGAATTTCCGCCGGCGAAACCAGTTCTTGAAACGTGCCAAGCAGCAGCACGAAATCAAAGGTGCGGTCGCCGTATTGGTCCAGACCGTCCGCAATGTCGCTTTGATGCACGACCAGTCCGCGTTCGACACAGCGCGCGACCAGGATGGAATCTTTTTCCACGCCTTCGCCGGTCACTTGTCGGGTTTGAACCAGACGTTCGAGAAAAGCGCCGTCCCCGGCGCCCAAATCCAGCACGCGGGATTTTTCTGGAATCCAGCGCAAGACCGTTTTGTAGATGCCGGGGTGCATGGTTCAATTCGGCGCGCGGTGGTGTTCGTTTTCCAGATAGTGGCGCACGACGCTGGCGAAGGCGGGATTTTCAATCAAAAATGAATCGTGGCCGTATTCGGTGCCAAGATTGATGTAGGTTACCGGAATGCCGGCGCGTTTGAGCAGGCGGACAAGTTCGCGCGACTGCACCGGCGGATAAAGCCAGTCGGACGCAAATGAAATAATAAGGAAGCGTGCCTGCACCCGGCGCAAAACTTCCGGCGCCGGGCCGTTTTCAAAAAGGTCGAACCGGTCAATCGCCCGGGTGAGGTAGAGATAGGAATTCGGATCGAACCGTTTGACAAAGCTTTTGCCCTGGTGCTGCAAGTAATTTTCGACCGAGAACGACGCTGCTTCGTCCCCGTTCACATCGCGCTCCATCTGCCGTTGCCGCCCGAACTTGTGGGTCATGGCAAACTCGCTCAAGTAAGTGACGTGCCCCACCATCCGCGCCACGGCCAGGCCATGCACCGGACGACGGCCTTCGGAATAATTGCCGCCGTTCCAATTGGGATCGCTCAAGATGGCGCGGCGGCCGATTTCGTTGAACGCAATCTGCATGGCCGTGTGGGAAATACAGGTGGCAATTGGAACGCAAACACGCACACGTTCCGGGTGTTCCACTGCCAGCGCCAGCGCCTGCATCCCGCCCATCGAACCGCCAATGACGGCAAATAGTTGCAGGATGCCCAGATGATCCAGCAGTTTGATTTGCACGGACACCATGTCGCGGATCGTCACCGGCGGAAAGTCCATGCCATATGGTTTGCCGGTATCGGGACGCAACGAGGCGGGGCCGGTTGTGCCGCCGCAACCGCCCAGCACACTGGCGCAAACGACGAAGAACTTGTCGGTGTCAATCGCCCTGCCGGGGCCAACGTGATAATCCCACCAGCCCGGGCGGCCGGTGTGCGGATGCGTGCCCGCCACGTGCGCGTCACCCGACAAGGCCGGGCAAATCAAAATCGCGTTGTCGCGCGCCGGAGACAACGTTCCCAGCGTTTGATAGGACACGCCCACCTGATCGAACGCGAATCCCGACTGGGTCCGCATCCCCGGCAGCGTAACCGTTTCCGTCCGTGTCACCCCCAATGGCGACTGATAATCCGCAATCTTCTGATCCTGCAGATCATCCCGGACAATATTGGTTTGCATCGTGGCCATTTGAATTTCACTGCGCGGCAGCGCGCAACGCCTGGTCAATGTCGGCCTTGATGTCTTCCACGTCCTCCAGTCCAACGGAGAGTCGGACGTAGTCCGGTGTGGCGCCGGTTTCTTCCAATTCGGCCGCCGTCAACTGCGAATGCGTGGTCGAAGCCGGATGAATCACCAGCGATTTGGCGTCGCCGATGTTGGCCAGATGCGACAGCAGTTTCACCGAGTTGATGAATTTCTTCCCCGCTTCCAAGCCGCCCTTGACGCCAAAGCCGACCAGACCGCCGAAGCCGTGCTTCAGATACTTCGAGGCGACTTTGTAACTTGGATCGTCCGGCAGGCCGGGATAAGTCACCCAGTTCACCAACGGCTGCGTCTTGAGCCAGCGCGCGATTTCCAGCGCATTCGCCGAATGCTGGCGCTGGCGCAGCGGCAAGGTTTCCAGTCCCTGCAAAAAGAGGAACGAGTTGAACGGACTGAGCGCCGCGCCGATGTCGCGCAGCAGGGTGACGCGCACCTTGAGAATGAACGCCACGTTGCCCAGTCCGGGCACGTTGCTCAATGCGTCCCAATAAACCAGGCCGTGATAGCTCGGATCGGGTTCGGTGAATTCCGGGAACTTGCCGTTGTTCCATTTGAACTTGCCGGAGTCCACGATGACGCCGCCGATGGACGTGCCGTGACCACCGACGTATTTCGTGGCCGACGTGGCAATGATGTCTGCGCCGTGTTCAAACGGTCGCACCAGGCCGACGCCGACGGTGTTATCCACAACCAGCGGGAGGCCGGCTTCGTGCGCGATTTTGGCGATGGCTTCAAAATCCGGCACGTCGAGTTTTGGATTACCGACGGTCTCGATGTAAAGCACGCGGGTTTTCGGCGTGATGGCCTTTCGGAACGCTTCGGGGTCGCGCGAGTTCACAAACTTCGTCGTGCGGCCCAGCTTGGGCAGCGTATAATGGAAGAGTTGGTAGGTGCCGCCGTAAAGGTTGTTGCCAGCCACAATTTCGTCGCCCAGCCGTGTGATGGCGAGCAACGCAAAGGTGATGGCCGCCGAACCGGACGCCACACCCAACGCGCCGGTGCCGCCTTCCAACGCGGCAATCCGCTGTTCGAAGACATCGGTGGTGGGGTTCATGATGCGGGTGTAAATGTTGCCGAATTCCTTCAGCGCAAACAGGTTCGCCGCGTGGTCGGTGTTTTTGAAAACGTAAGACGTGGTCTGATAAATCGGCACGGCGCGCGCGGTGGTGGTCGGGTCGGGGACCTGGCCGGCGTGCAATGCGAGGGTACTCAAGCCTTTGGATGTAGTGCTCATAATTTTGTTGTCAGTGATTGTGTGTGGTTGGCGGCGAACTTGTGCACCTGGCGTGGACTGCCAGGACGGAAAAGTCGCCGCTAATATTTGCTCATGGTATCTGGTTGTATTGGGCTGGAGGCGACCCGGCGGCGTAAGGCGGTGCGTGCGGAGGAACCACGTGGCCGCAAAAGCGGGCACCGATGCCTCCTCCAGCCTGAATCGCTCTGGATTTTAGAATTCCCATTTGGTTGTGATGCCCCAAACGCCGTTGGCCTCGTCGTTCAACACGTTGCCGAAGTGGCCGTAGCCCGCCGCGAGCGTCAGGTGCTTGTTGACGACATAAGCGGCGTCAATTGTCCACCAGTCGCCTTCCTTCCGCACCAGGCTGCCAATCGCCTGGTAATCCCGCGGCTGTTGTTTGTATTCCGCCGCCAGCGCGATGTTGCTCGTGACGAACACCACCACGTTGCCTTCAAAGACGAAGTTGTAACTGTCGGTAAACCCGCCCAGGCCTTCCCAGACGCCTTCGGTCGCGCGGCCGCCGAGTTCGAGCAGCACTGGCCGCGGCAGTTGCGTGAACAGTTTCGAGGCGTAGAGCGTGTAATCTACACCTTGTTGACGCGAGAGACCGGCATTGCCCATCAAGTCCGCACCCGCTCCCTGTTTGACTTCATTTCTTACCTCGCTGATGCCATCGTTGTATTTGTAATGCACGCCGGCGGTCAGGGCCGGAATCCATTTCTGGTCAAACTCGCCCTCCTTCAATATCTGAAAGCGCGCATTGAAGTTGTGCAGTTGCACCTCGTCCTGATGATAATTGACCAGGCCCGCGTTCCTTAACGCCAGCGGCAGGTTTCCCAAACCGAGGTGATCCCAGCCGTAACCGAGTTCCAGGCGGCTGAACGGCGATTCGGTGAGCGTCAACGCTTCGAGATTTTTATCGGAGCCGAGGCTGACGTAGGCAAAGCCGACGCTCGGGCGACCAATCGGCTCGCCGTTGCGCGGCGGATTGACGATGTAAGCCGACAGCGTGGCGAAAATACCGCCGTTGCCTTCGATTTGATGCAACGGCAGCGGCGCGCCTTTCTCGGCGGGTTTGGCTGCGGGCGCCGGTTGAGCCGACGGCGCGTTGGTTGAGGTTTCATCCGCGTTCACACTCCAGCGCGCCGCAAGCAAAAGCGCGGCAAGAAAGATGGTAAAACGGATGCGTTCATGTTGATGGGCGGTTTTGACACGGACATATTGGCCGGTTTTCATGTTTGCTGTATAATTTTATCGCCAGCAAACCTCCGGTGGTCCGGTCAGTCTGGTGCGGGTTGTTTGTGTCTTTCATTTCGCCTCCAGTTTTCTGGTGGGTGTTAAGTGTTGTCGTCATAAATTGGGCGCGTAGGCGATGAATTTGCGGTATTCGGCCAAAATCGTCTGCAACGCAGCGACGAACGCATATTCCTTCAAATACGCCGGCGGCGCTTCGGGCGTTTCGAGGATGATTTCAAAAGGCCGCGGGCGCACTTTCGGCGGCGCGCTCAACATGCCGTCGTAGGCGTCGTAAATGACGCCGTTGCGCGCCTGGAAACCGTCAATGACCGGACGCTCGTCGCGCGAAAGCAGTTTTTCGGCGGCCTGCAAGGCGGGTTCGATGAGATGCTTCGTGAGCGTCGCGCCGCGCACGATGCCGTAAAAACCGGCGCTCGTATCGTCGGTGTGCAGCGAAATGATGCCGTGAAACGAATGGGAAATGAGTTCGGCCTGCAGCAACCGGACTTCCGGCTCGTTGGTATTCTTCCAAAACTCGCGGTTCAAATCCTTGCCGCTGCGCGAGTGGCGCGTGTCGTCCTCAAAGCCGGTCGGACTGCAAACCGGATAAAATGACAGGTAGTAACCGGCGGCCAGTTCAGGTTTGGCTTCGAGCAGTTTGATGAATTGGACAATTGCGTGCGCGCCTTCCGGCTCGTTGCCGTGAATGGCGGCAAAAATGCCGACCCGGATGGGCGTGTCGCCGCCTTTCGGCCCGACGAACAAGTAGCGCGGCAACTCGTAAGTCTCGCCGCCGATTTCAAAACGCGCCTCGTGATTGGCAACCAGGTTCGGCGAATGCGCGGCAATTTTTTCCAGCGGCGCGAGCAAGTCGGCGAGAGAGCGCCGGCGCGCGCGCGGCGCTGGGACGGCGATTTCAAATCGGGTGTCAGCGATGGTCATGGTCGGCTTTGGTTTTTGGGTCGGTTTTCCTTTTGCGAGAGGCGGCGGCCTGATGAACGCAGACACAGGCCGCCGCTTCGCTCGGAGGAACCACGAACTAGTTTTGTGGTTGGAAGATCTGGTCAAATGTGCCACCGTCGGCGAAATGAGTTTTCTGCGCCTTCTGCCAGCCGCCAAAAACTTCGTCCACCGTGACGAGTTTCACCGCACTGAACTGACCGGCATATTTCGCCGCGGCCTTTTCCGAGCGCGGACGATAAAAATTCCGGCCGGCAATGTCCTGGCCTTCGTCGGAGTAAAGGTATTCGAGGTAAGCTTTCGCCACATCCGCCGTGCCGTGTTTTTTGGCCACCTTGTCCACGACGGCCACGGGTGGCTCGGCCAGGATGCTCTCCGACGGCGTGACAATTTCAAATTTGTCCGCGCCAAATTCCTTGAGTGCGAGGAGCGCCTCGTTTTCCCACGCGAGCAAAACGTCGCCGATGCCGCGCTCGACAAAGGTCGTCGTTGAGCCGCGCGCCCCGGAATCCAGCACCGGCACGTTTTTGTAAAGCCGCTTCACGAAGTCGCGCGCCTTGGCATCGTCGTGGCCGTATTGGTCGAGCGCATAGGCCCACGCGGCAAGGTAATTCCAGCGCGCGCCACCGGAGGTTTTGGGATTGGGTGTCACGACGATTACACCTGGCTTCACCACGTCATCCCAATCCTTGATGTTTTTCGGGTTTCCCTTGCGGACGAGGAACACGATGGTCGAAGTGTAGGGCGTGCTGTTGTCCGGCAGACGTTTTTGCCAATCGGCGGGCAGGAATCTTGCCTGTTGCGCGATGGCATCAATGTCGTAGGCCAGCGCCAGCGTGACCACATCGGCTTCAAGGCCGTTGATGACGGACAATGCTTGTTTGCCGGAACCGCCGTGTGATTGTGAGACAACCACGTCATCGCCGGTTTTTGCCTTCCAGTACTTGGCGAAGGCGGCGTTGTAATCCTGATACAACTCGCGCGTCGGGTCGTACGAGACATTGAGCAGTTTGATTTCCTTTGCGTCCGCCGCGGCGGCAAGCGACAGGACCAGTAGAATGTTCAGAAAGGTTTTCATGTTGGTATGTTGTTGTTTTCAACGGTTAGAATGCCAGTTGCAAACGGGTGAACAGGACGTCTTCCGGCTGGGCCGGCACGGCAGGAGTGGCGCCGGTGTAACCGGAGAACGTCGTGCGCGAAAAGCTCGTATTCACACGAAAGTTTTTATTCAGATACCAGTTTAATCCGACCGACCACGCGCGCGCCGACGACGCCGAACTGGCCGAACTGGCAAAGGTCGGGAAGGCGTTTTTGTCCACGTCCAAATCCGCGTAGCGCGCGACGATCTGCCATGCGCCCCACTGGCCATTTTTGGGATCAAACGGATGTTTCGGCGTCACACCGTTGTAGGAAACATCTTCACCCGTCAACACCCAGCCGCCGGAAATTTCCCAGGCCGTGTTCTGCAAGTCGGCGGAACTCGTGCCTTTGGTGACCTGCTGATCGGAAACCACGTATTCGCCCAACAACCCAAACGGCCCGTAATAATAATACGCCTGCGGCGAAAGTCTCCAGTGCGTGCCGTTGGCAAACACGCCGGAGCCGTAGGAAAAAATTTTTTGCTGGCCGTCGGTGGTGAATCCCGGCGTCAAACCGGTCGCCGTGTTCGTCGCGGCACGGTCAACCTCGTAGCTGCCGCCCAAGCCCAAGCCCAGGCCCTTCAATGCCGTCACATCCGATGTCTTCCACGGCTGAACGAAAACGCGACCGGCAAAAGCCTTGTTGTCCTCGTAGTCCGCATTCGTTGTCGTGCCGTTGTAATCCGGCGCGCCGTCGAAAATGCCGGCGGCATAACTCACCGCACCGCCGAACAAATCGCCGTGCAACTCCACGCCCAAATCGCGGTTCGGCACCAAATCCGTCGCCAGCGACCGTTCGTTGAAAGCAGTGTAAGGGTCCGACTGCAATTGTTCCAAGCCGACGGGTGATTTGAATTTGCCGGCCTGCAGTTGCAGTTCCGGCCGATAACGGTAGTTCAAATAGGCATCCTGGATTTGCACCACGCTGCCGCCGAAGTCCGGCACGAATAGATAATCGAAGTCACGAAACACCGTGCCTGACAGAATTGGCCGCGCCCGGCGAAGGATGAAGCCGTCGTTGCCTTTGATGCCGCCGTCCGCCGGAAAAGTCCGGCTGTCCAATTGCAGCAATCCGTGCAACGAGACGGCGAAATTCGTGTCGGCCGAGCTGAACGTCACCCCGCTTGCCCCCACCGCCAGGCGTGGCTGTGCTTTCGCGACAGTGGCGGCGGCGTCCTTGTCGAGTTCGC
>JBEKJN010000048.1:0-14250 GCA_050011235.1 Verrucomicrobiota bacterium
CCCACCGCCCCTTAACCTTGTTTAATACTCTAATAACTGTCCCAAAAAACACAGACGATGCCCTAGGCTTCCAGCGAGACTTTTCCAGCGGGAAAAAGAATCCAGTGAAAGCATCAAGGCGGCTTGGTTGGTGGTTCAAAATGAGCGAGGGCGTTTGAATCCGCGGCGAAGGCCAAAGGTTTTACATCCGGCAATCCAGTCGTGGAGCGGAAAAAAGTTGATGGCACTGGCAGAGCTGATACGATGTTGGTCAACGAGACTGAATCGTCCGGATGGACGTGGGGCGTATAGTGATTGGGACAGTTATGGAGATTCAAATTACAAAGTTGATGCTTAAAACTGAGCCAGTCTCTAAAAGACTATCCCATAACCATGATCTATTTATGAGGAATTTTTTAATATTGTTTTTGCTATGTGCTTCCGTTCGAGCAAATGACCTCCGTCTGATCGGAACAAATCTCTACGATTTTACCTACGCAAGCCAAAAATCCATCTACCGAATTAACGGGCAAGTTACGAAGATTTTCCCCAATTCGGCAGAAATCTCTTTCAGTATTTTGCAAAGCGATCCCAGAGATGGACATGAATTTTGGGGGAGTGCTCAAATTTACCTCCTGAATTATCCTCAAAGGCCATATCACAGATTATTTTTGGGCCAAGAAATTGATTGCGTGGCAATCCCCACTAAAGATAAAGGTTTTTACGATTATGGGATACCATTTACCGGGGATTTTAAGCAATTTCAGTCCAACTACGTCGTGCTTCAAAACACAATTATTCTCACAAACTCCAATTCAATCTTCTCGAATGATTATACGCCGGTGGACTTAGCGGCAAAAGAATCAGCCATGTCTCCTGAAGAAAAACAGACGCAATTTCAGTTGGGGCAAGAAGCAGCTCGCCGTGAATTCGTGCGTTTTGATTATGGAATAGACCCAACTGACAAGATGCTCCGAAATTATTACCGTTTAACGAGTATGCTAGGCACAAACTTTGACACAGTAAATACAACCAACATGACCATTTACGAAAAAGCTGAGACATTGGAAAATATAAAACTCCTTCAACAGACAATTGCTGGTCTTCGTGAGCGTGCCGCTACTGTGGACAGAGATATTAAGCAACTGCAAATTGACAAACAAAAGGAATTTTTCTTTGGAAAATGAGATTGCAGCCCGTCTATTTTGATTTGCAGATGTGTGTCAATGACATTGGCTTGTGAAGCGAATCCTGGAAATCCGGGATTAAACTAAGTTGCTTTCAAAATTCCTGCGCGGACAACTCACGGCCCAGTTGATCGTAAAGCAGTGACACTCGGTCGCGCGATACTTGTCCTGGTGGTGTCGGATTTGAAACCAGTTCTGCAAAAGGGAGACATGGCGCAGGGCTGGTTGCAAATTTGACACGACCTGGCTTGCATGGGCTTGAGTGTTCGCGTGGTTGGCATCCGGCTTGGCCTTCAATGAGCAAGATAGATGACAAACACGTGAACACGAACGGGGAATTTCTGGGACTGAAAAAGTGAGAGATTGAAAATCCATGTGTTTATCCCTTGCGTCTTTCCAAAGTAATGCTAGTCTTACCGCATGATTGCAAAAGTATCAGTCAAAGGACAAACGGTTATCCCGGAAGCCATCCGTGAACAGGCGCGGATCAAACCCGGCGATCAACTGGACGTGGGTTACTCCGGCGGGCTGATTGTGATGCGAAAACGCCGGGCATTGACACCTGCCCGCGTCCGGTCGCTGCTGCTGGCCGGTCGTGAACTTCCGACGATGACGGGCAAGGATGAGACCATAGTTGCCGGGGCGATTCAACGCGTGCGCGCACGCGTGAAAGCGTGAAGGTCGTCTTTGATACCAACGTGGTGGCGAGTGCCAGTTTCTGGCGCGGCGCGCCATTTGACTGTCTGGTGGCGTGGGTGCAAGGCCGCTGCGAAGCTGTGGTCAGCCCCGCGTTGTTGGCCGAGTATCACGAAACCATCGAGGAACTTCGGTTGGAATATCCCCGGCGCGAGCCGGTCGAATGGGTTGACGCCCTGACCGAAGCTGCTGAATTGATTTTTTCCACGGAACGCGCCACAGGTGCAACTCCTGATCCAGGCGACGAAATGGTTCTGGAATGTGCGTTGGCGGCGGAAGCGGATTACATTGTGACCGGCGACAAAAAACATCTGCTGCCGCTACGGGAATTCCAAAGCATCCCGATTGTGAGCCCGTCAGATTTTCTGCGGCGGCTATCTTCGTAAATGCGCGGTGGGGCGAATCAGCTTAGAATCACGGGACTTTAATCCGCGAGCGTGTTTTTGGCGTTCAACGAGTTACAAAAGGTCTCTGTGCTACTTTTTGTGCTACTCTTGGGGTCAAAACCTCGCCCTAAATGATGACGCGGGAAAAGGCGGCAAAAACTGATTTCAACCAATAAACACAATAGTTTTGTGCGAATTACAAGCAGTCATAAGAACTGGCCTGAAAGTGTGATTTTTCAGTTTTTAAGTCCTGTGCGTCTGCCATTTCGCCACACCGGCGCTCCGTTCGCAAACGCTAGCCCTGATTCCCAACGATGAAAAGCGCGAACTTCGCGCCGTGGCACGTCGAGTGCCTGCTGCTTTAATTTTATCGAGCTACTTTTTCCGGCCTCACCTTTTGCCACATCTGTTCCACCGCACCCGCCCGTTCCTCATCCCAACGCAGTCGTCCCCGGCATAGCAAAAAAAACGCCACGCCGACCCCGACTTCACTCAACTGCTCCGTCCATAACCGGCTTCGACTTTACGATGCCAGGTAAAACCCTTATTAATGATTGATGCGGCAATACCAGTGGCTCCTGTTCGATGCCGACGGCACGCTTTTCGACTATGACCGGGCGGAAAGCGCCGCGCTCCAGCAGGTTTTCCGGTTGATTGGCGCCACCTTCGACCCCGGCTACCGTGGGGCGTGGCCCACATGCCGGGAATTGCAAGGGAAATCCAAAAATCCGGCTTCCGATTGGACGAAACGCAGGAATTTACTGTGATTCGGTTCCGGGGCTTTTGACAGGGTCAGCCCTGAAATTATGACATTTTTCCGCATTCTGAAAATCAAACGCTGGAGGAAAAACAAATGAACCCAAATGACATGCAAAACCTAATTAACGCGCAGCAACAAGCCATCCACCAAGCCGAGTTTCAGATGTACTTCCTTGGTTACCGCGACTGCACGCCTTTCTGGCGTCGCCGGTTGGAAGGACGGAACTAACTATCCAAATGGATAGTATATGTACCAAGGATTGTCAACTCACCACCGCTTATCGTCAGGTTGGGTTGGAATTTGACCGGTCGTTTGTGTTCCATATGCTGCGGTATGGGCAGACGCTCCTTTTCCCCGAGCCGAAGCCGCTTGATCGCGATGAGTCCTGATATGATGACAGGCTGTGAAAGCTGGCGCGGACGAGAAAGCCAAAAAGCCACAACCGATATAATTCCCCCGATAAATTTTGGCTTTACTTCAGCCCGCATGTTGGATAAATTGCCCTTATCCGAAGGCGTCGTTTCAAGCCGTTGAAACACGGTTGCCATTACTATGAAAACATCGCTTCTCTTTTTGCCGGCTGCTCTCGTTTCATTTGTTCTTTTCACCGGCGCTGCGCGCGCGGATATTTTTGCCACCAATGCCGCCATCGGCGCACTCGACACAAATTACGAGGGCGCGGACATCGTCATCAGCAACTGCACGGTCACGGTGGATGGAGCGCATTCATTTGCGAGCCTGTTCATCACGAACGGTGGCGTGCTGACGCATTCGTTTTTTTCCAACGGCACCTCCTCGATTATTTTCAACGTGACGAATGAGCCGCAGATTTTGAGCAGCACCAATCCCGCCACGCTGTTGAACACGAATGTTTCCTTGCCGCTCGTGGTGACGGATTTAAGCGGCGACACCACTTACACCAACAATGTGGATTATGTGGTGGTTCCGCAACCCGACGGCACGACGCAAATCCAGTGGACGAACACTTCCTCGATTGCCGACGGCGCGACCGTGTTGGTGAGCTATTCCTGGATTTATGTCGTGCAAGCCGGCTTACATCTGACCGTGACCGGTAATGTCGCGGTCGCCAATGGCGGGAGCATCAATGCCAACGGCAACGGTTATGCCTCGGGCATGGGCAGCGGAGCCGGTGCTACTTCCACCGGCAGTTTTGCGGACGGCTCCGGCGCGGGTTACGGCGGCAACGGCGGCAACAGTGCCAGCAACGCGATTGGCGGTGTGTGCTACGGCCCGGTCTCTCAACCCGCCAGCCTCGGCAGCGGGGGCGGCGCGAGTTACGCGGGCAGCGGCGGCAACGGCGGCGGCCTGATTCAGATTGTCGCGGGCGGAAACGTCAACCTTGACGGCATGATTCTGGCAAACGGCGCGGACGCCACGAACAGCCGGGCCGGCGGCGGTTCGGGCGGCAGTGTCTGGATTTCGGCCGCGAGTGTGAGCGGTTCCGGCAGCGTCACGGCCAATGGCGGCGCGGGCGAACCAATTCGCGGCGGCGGCGGCGGCGGCGGGCGAATCGCGATCCAATGCGCCACAAATAATTTTTCCGGCAGCATCACCGCTTACGGTGGCAGCGGCTGGAACACCGGCGGTGCGGGAACCATTTTCACCCAGTTCACCGGCCAGAATGGTTTTCTGCTGGTGGACAACGGCGGCCGCGCCGGGACCAATTCCACCATTGCGCTGCCGTCGCAAACCGGCGTTTTGATCCGCGGCAACGCAGGTGTCATTCCATCCGGTTCGTGGTCGGCTGGCAATCTGACCATCGCCTCGAACAGCGCGCTGGTTGCGCTCCAACAAACCGCCATGAACCTGAATGTGAATGGCACGCTGACCGTCCAATCCGGCGGTCTGATCAAGGCGGATGGTCTGGGTTACCCTGCCGGCAGCGGCCCGGGCGCGGGCCAGGTTTATTATGATGGTTTAAACAATCCGTGCAGCGGCGGCGGGCATGGCGGCACCGGCGCGGTCGGTTCGCCTGCCAACGCCGCCGCCGGCCCGTCTTACGATTCACAAACGTCCCCGGCCAGTCTCGGCAGCGGCGGCGGAAATTATTTCCCCAATTCGCCGGGCGGCAGCGGTGGCGGCGCCATGAATATTTCCGTGGCCGGCACGCTGCAAGTGGATGGCGTCATTTCCGCCAATGGCGGCAACGGTTCCGGCACCGGCGGCGGCGGTGGTTCCGGCGGCAGCATTTTCATCAATGCCACGTCGCTCGCCGGCTCCGGCTCGATTTCCGCGAATGGCGGCAACGGCGCGGGGACCATCGGCGGCGGCGGCGGCGGCGGACGCATCGCCGTCATTTCCAGTTTCAATACTTTTACTGGAACCATGAATGCCGCCGGCGGTGGCGGCGCAAATTGGGGCGGCGCGGGAACAATTTTCCAGCAACAATTCAGTCCGTCGTCCTACCAATTGATTTTGGATAATGCCGGACACACGGGCACAAACACGCTCGTCCAATCGCTTCCAACGGGCAATTTAATCATCCGCAACGGCGCCATTGGCACAGCCTCGTCTGCAAGCTTTGCCAGTCTCACCATCTCCTCCAACGCCTGGATGGCATCCCTCGGTCCCAATTATTACAACGCCTTGAGTGTCACGATCAACGGCAATGCGACCGTTCAATCCGGCGGCGGCATCACCGCCGACCTGGACGGGAGCAATCCAGGTATCGGTTCCGGTCCGGGAAATTATTACGCGGGCTTCCTGTACCCATGCAGCGGCGCGGGTCACGGCGGCACGGGTGGAAATTCGGTTTCCAGTCTCGCCCTCGGCGGAACTGCTTATGACACGGTGGCGTCACCGTATTCTCCCGGCAGCGGCGGCGGCAACTACCTGCCTTATTCCATCGGTGGCAATGGCGGCGGCGAGATCCAACTGACCGTCCATGGCACGCTGCAAATGGACGGAAGCATTTCCGCCAACGGCGGCAACGGCGCGGGCGAAGGCGGCGGCGGCGGTTCCGGCGGCAGCATCAATTTGAATATCGGCTCGCTCGCCGGTTTCGGCAGCATCACCGCCAATGGCGGCAACGGCGTGGATGCCATCGGCGGCGGCGGCGGCGGCGGACGCATCGCGGTGGTGTTCAACACCAATTCTTTTGGCGGAGCTATTACCGCTTATGGTGGCAGCGGCGCAAACTTTGGCGGCGCAGGGACAATCTATTTGAAGACGAACTCCGCCAGCTACGCGTCGGTTATCGTGGACAACGCCGGTCATGTCGGCGCAAATTCGTCAGTGCCGTCTTCCTCGACCACAGATTTAACTTTGCGCAACGGCGGTTTCATTTATGCCAACAGTTCGTTTTCACTCGGGAACCTCATCGTCAGCTCCAATGCGTGGCTGGTGGTCAGCAATGCCAGTCCGCCGGCGACAATGTTCCTGACGGTTTCCGGCAATGTCACCGTGCAGCCCGGCGGCGCCATCAATGCTGATGCGACTGGCTACGGCGCCAATTCGGGCAACGGCGCGGGAAGTTATTATGGCTATTATCCATACCCGGGTGGCGGCGGCGGCCATGGCGGTTATGGTGCCAGCTCCATCTCCAATAATTCTGCCAGCGGCGGGGTCGGTGGTTATGATTATCTCTATTCGCCCAGCTCTGCCGGCAGTGGCGGCGGCGGGTATTCCACTTATTCCATCGGCGGCAGCGGCGGCGGAGTGATTCAGATGTCCATCGGCGGCAGCCTGCAAGTGGACGGCTCGCTTTCGGCCAACGGTGGCAACGGTTCCGGCTCCGGCGCGGGCGGCGGAGCGGGCGGCACTTTGAATTTGACTGTGGGGACATTGTCCGGCACTGGCTCAATTTCCGCCAACGGCGGCAACGGTGTGAATGCCATCGGCGGTGGTGGGGGCGGGGGCATGATTGCTGTCAACTTCACCTCAAATTTGTTTGCCGGGACCGTTTTGGCCTGCGGCGGTAGCGGCGCGAACTACGGTGGCGCGGGCGTGATTTGTTTAAAAACCAATAACAACGGCCAGTCGGTGGTCATTGTGGACAATGCCGGTCATCGCGGCACGAACACTCCAGTTTCCGGCATCAACTCCAGCAGCGGCCTGATTCTTCGTAACGGAGCCGTCGCCTTCCAGGCTTATCCGCCGCAAACCGTTTCCAGCCTGCTCATCGCTCCCAATGCCTGGCTCATGGGCAACACGGCGCCCGGCAACAATTATCCCGGCATCGTAAATCTCACCGTCACCGGCAACGCCAACATCCAGTCCGGCGGCGGCATTGTCACCGACGCCGCCGGCAGCGCGCAAAACAATGGCAGCGGGCACGGATACTCCTATGGAGGGTCACCATGGTATCAATGCAGCGGCGCGGGCCACGGCGGTTACGGAGCCAATTCACTCTCCAATTCGGCGGCGGGTGGAATCACTTATGATTCGAGCACCTCACCCGGCACTTCCGGCAGCGGTGGTGGCGGGTATTCCACTTATTCCATCGGCGGCGGCGGCGGCGGCAACATCAACTTCCTGGTGAATGGCACGCTGCATCTGGACGGCGCCATTTCCGCCAACGGCGGCAACGGCTCTGGTTTCGGCGGCGGCGGCGGTTCCGGCGGCAGCATCCATTTAAGTCCAAGTCTGCTCGTCGGTTCGGGCAGCATTACGGCCAACGGTGGGAATGGCGCGATGAACTTCGGTGGCGGCGGCGGCGGCGGACGCATCGCGATTTATTTCAACAGCAATTCCTTCGCGGGAAACACTTCTGCTTATGGTGGTGGTGGCGCAAACTTTGGCGGAGCGGGCACGATTTATTACAAAACGAATAACCAGGCTTACGGACTGCTGGTGCTCGACAACGCCAACAACGCCGGCACCAACACCAGCTTTGATTTCATCACCATGGACGTGACGATCCAGAACCAGGCTGTCGGGCTGCTGCCGAGTGGAGGCTTATGGTCGCCGCACAATCTGCTCATCCACACCAACGGCGTGTTGGCCTGTCCTTCCACGTCCAACCCTCGAATTATCAGCGCCAACAACATCACCATCGATGCCGGCGGAATCATTTCCATGAACGGCGCCGGCTATGGTCCGCAAGCCGGCCCTGGTTTTGGTTCTGCCTCGTCTGGCGGCGGCGGGCATGGCGGCTACGGCGGCGGTAACGGTTCGTCAGGCGGTGCAGTCTATGATTTGATTCAGTCGCCGACCTTTGGAGGCAGCGGCGGCGGGGGTTACAATTCCGGCCCGTCCCACAGCTACGGCGGCGCGGGCGGCGGCGCGTTGCGATTGACCGCAACCACGCTCACTGTGAACGGACGCCTTTCCGCCAACGGACTCAACGGTGGCTTAAATGCCGGTGGTGGTTCGGGCGGCAGTTTGTATTTGCTCAACCTGTTCAACCTCACCGGCAGCGGAATTATTTCCGCCAACGGCGGCGCAGCCGCCGGTTCGGCGGGCGGCGGCGGCGGCGGACGCATCGCCCTCATCTGCACCTCGAATAATTTTACCGGCCAGCTTTCCGCCAGCGGCGGCAACGGGCTTTACCCCGGTGGCGCGGGCACGATCTACACCAGCGCCTCCGGCATCAGAACGTTGTTCGTGGACAACGGCGGCATCACCGGCACCAACACACCGCTCGCCAGCAATTATTCCCTGCCGCCCGCGCCCTTCGACTTGAACATCTCCGGCGCGGCCACCGTGGTCCCGCTCACACCGTTGCCGCTGTTGAGCAACCTGACCATCAACGTCGGCAGCACGCTCACCATGCCCGGCGCGCAATCCAATCTCATCGTGACCGTGCTGAAAGATTTCAATCTCATCGGCAGCCTGAACGTGGATGACGAAGGCTACCCGCAGACGAACGGCCCTGGCGCGGGTAGTGCCATCGCCAACGAAGGTTCCGGCGGCGGCTATGGCGGTGTGGGTGGCGCATCGGCCAGCGGCGCACCCGGCGGAACCAATTACGGCTCGGCCACGCAACCGGTGGATTTCGGCAGCGGCGGTGGCAACGGCCAGAATACCATCACCGGCGGTTCGGACGGCGGCGGCGCCCTGCGTATCAGCGTTGGCGGCACTTTGAATGTGAGCGGCAACGTCAGTGCCAACGGAAATTCCGGCTGGCAGGATGATTCCGGCGGCGGCGCGGGCGGCAGCATTTGGATCACGGCCAACACGCTCGCCGGCACGGGAAATATTTCTGCATCGGGGGGCGATGGCGTCCTTTACGGCGGCGGAGGCGGCGGTGGTGGACGTATCGCCATTTATTCCCCTACGAATTATTTTGCCGGAACCACCAACGCCAGCGGTGGCAACGGCGCTTCGCCCGGACAGCCCGGAACCATCTTCCTTTCGTCCATTTTCACCGGCTTCCAGATTATTTCCCAGTCGCCCGCCGGCCTCGTTTTCAACATCGTCAGCTCGGTGGATTTGAATTTCAATGAGGCCATTGATCCCACCTCCATTTCGTCGGCCACCTTCACACTCACAACACCAGCCGGGCCTTTGCCTGCGGCAAGTGTGAGCGCGGCCACCATCGGCAGCGCCACCGTGCAAGTGAGTTTCCCCGCACAAAATCTCTTGGGCGATTATTCCATCCAAGTGGCGACAACCATCACGAACATCTTCGGCCAACCGCTCGCGACGCCTTACGCCGGCGGCTTCACCATCACGCTGCCGACGATTTCCGGCACGGTCACGGACACGAACGGCGCACCGGTCGCCGGCGTGCTGCTGCAACCGGACGGCGGACTCATCGGTGTCACAACGGACACGAACGGGAATTATTCCCTCGGCGTGCCGCCCGGCTGGAACGGCACTGTGACTCCCACACTCGGCTTTCTGATGTTCGTGCCGGGTTCGCTGGCTTACACGAATATCACCGGCTCGTTGACCAATCAAAATTATTTGATGGTGCCGACCATCGCGCTGCAACTGGCCAGCAGCTTGAGCGGGACCAACCTTTTAATGAGCTGGGCCGGCATCCCCGGCGTGACGTATCAACTGACGTGGTCCACCAACCTCGTGGACTGGCAGACGTTCGGTGGCACGCTGCCCGGCACGAACGGTCCGATGCAAATCATCCTGCCGCTCGGCAGCGACCCGGCGGCCTTCTTCCGTCTCAGCGCGACGAACTGACAGAATACGAAACCGCCGAGAGATGGTTGAAACAATACTCTGCGTTGCTCAAATAGGGCGCGGCTTCTATTCCGCATCCGAGATGATCGCGCCGATGATTTCAAGTGCGTTGCCCTCAAGCCGGTTGTTCACGTAAATGAACGTTTTTCGTTTCGGCCCTGCTTCTTTGCCCTCGCCAATCAAAGCTTTGCCGGCGGCCCGGGCCTCTGGATTTGCCTCCTTTACCTTGTCATGAGGTTGGAACGTTTTGACCGCCTCCTCGTATTTGCGACCGGGCTTCAGCAAAAATCTTGCGGCGACAAGGTTCGGGTTGGTTCGACTGCCCTCAATCGCCATCTGTTCACCTACGGGAGGCATGGCATCCCAGGAATTGAAGACGTGAGTAACGCCGTGGCGGGCAAGGCAGGCAAAGTATTCAGGAGCGAGCTAATGCTTGTTGCGAATCTCAATTCCATACGGCCAGCCGGCCGGCAGGTTACCGAAAAACTTGTCGAGCTCGGCGACGAAATCGGTCCCCTTTTCGTAGTCGCTCGGATAAAAGCGGGAGAACTCAAAGATGATGATCCCGATGTTTGATCGGATAGTTTCGCACGGATTGATGAAGACGCGAACGAACAAGTCGGCATTCAGGAAATTCTCGTTCGGCTTGCCCGCGCTTCGGGGTACGCGCGGGAGGTTCGGGAATTTCCTCACTATGATTTCGTCTGTGGCCTTGAATCCGAACTGGAAATCGGACGGCACCTGCGAGGCAAGTCCTTCAAGGAATTTCTCACTCGGGAACCGCTGCCGCGGCATCATCAATGGCATTGACGTGAAGGCGGGCCGGACGCTTCTGAACTGTCAGGCGCCGTTGGCCGAAATGTTCGGCTATTCGCGGGAGATTTATTTTTGATGATGTCGGATTTTAAACCAGATCCACGAGCGGGGAACGTGGCGCGGTGCTGGTTGCAAATCTGACACGACCAGTCATGCAGGGAAGCGGATCAACGGTGGATGCAAAGTCGTTGTTGACCGCGCAACGGAGCGAAGTGAAGCAGGCCGGAAATTACCGGAGTCAGGCACCTCCGGGCGGCGCACCGGCTTTTGGTGTGACGGAGCCGGTGACAGTCAGCCCGAAAGTCTGTGCGCCGGGGGATGAGTCAACCGCAAGACAACTTATCAGACAATCTTCGTGAACTCACGAATGGCGGCATCAATCTCTCCGAAAAGCAAGGACTCGTCCACTGGTTCCTTGGCCTTCCGAAGTCGTGCAATACACATTTGCAATGCTTAACGCACGCGTCTTGACAAAAAGTCACGCATGGCCTTGGCTTCCTGGAAGTCCTGGATCAGTTTCTGGATGTCCTGTTCCAAATCCTCCCTCGCCTTCAAGGCGATCCTCAAGTCTTGCAAATTCTTTCCCAATATCACTTGTGCCATGACCTGACGACTCAGAATGCGCAAGGATTCCAATTGGTCGCGGCTCAGTTGGCGGGGCACTCGGTCGATCACACACAACGCTCCCAAGTTATGCCCGTTCGGTGCTGCCAATGGAGCGCCAGCGTAAAACCGAATGTGCGGCTCACCAAGCACCAGTGGATTGGTTGCAAATCGCGGGTCTTGGGAAGCATCTGGAACCACCAACAACTCCGGCGACATGATGGCGTGAGCGCAGAACGCATCTTCGCGAGGGGTCTGGCAAACTTCCAAGCCGGTTTTCGACTTGAACCATTGCCGGTCTTTGTCAACCAGGCTAATGAGGGAAATCGGTGTGCCGCAAATTGAGGCTGCAAGCCGCGTGAGGTCATCGAAGCGGTCCTCCGGGTACGTGTCGAGAATCCCGTAACCGCGCAAGGTATTGAGCCGTTCGGCCTCGTTTTCGGGTATTGGATAGCTCATGGTTTTTTACGTTGTTCTGGCAGGCAGCCCCCGCTCCCAGACGAGGAACGACTTGGCTCCAAGATTTCACCAAGCTTCAGCTCATTTGGGTTCATAATGCTCTCCCTTAATTGGTAAAAATAATGCCAAAATTGCTGCGGTCAAGGTCTCAGCCTCCTCCCTCGGTGCAACCTTGACCTTTAAGCTGCCACAGAAGGCAACGGACCAGGCAGAGTTTGATTCACATTGACTGTCGCCATCCCTCAAAAGGTGCGCACCGCCGGTCAGAGATGCCATTTGCCGATTAATCGCAATTCGAACCTTATCGTCCTGGTGGTATTCCCCTGCCACCATCAATCAATGGTAAAGTTGCCGAAGCTGGTCACCGGTGGATCTGCGAAAGCATCGTAGAATGTCACAAATAAACTGCCCATTCCCTGACCTGTGAACGTGGTCTGAATATAAGAAACGCTCCCAGCCAACACGCCCCTACTGTAAGTCAACACCAACATTCCGCCCAGCGGACCGTATGGTGTGGAAGTATAGCTGCCCGACGATACCCCGGGGTTGCTGGAACCCGTTTCGTTCTGGCTAAACGTCCCGTTTCCATTGAACGTCACCACGTCAACAACTCCATTTGCATTTGTTGCGTAAATGGTCTGCCCGGCCAACGAGGTTGGAACCCAATTTGTCGGCGGAGACCAGAAACTGATTGCCACAATGATATTGCTGCCATGGTTGTCCTGATTGGTTAACACGCAGAAATTCGGCGCGATAAACGTCAAAGTCACCGGCGCAACAGCGTTGGCAACGGTTGGCGGTGCAGTATAGTTGAAACTTAACTCGGCGCTATCAGCGCCCAAATTGGTGTAAGTGCAAGTCCCCACACCATTGGCGTAATTGGTGGTGAACGAGTTCTGACCGAACGTGGCGGTCCCAAAACTCATTTCGAACGAGCCGTCAGCTTGTGTTACCAACGCCGCCGAACCTGCCAATGAATCCGGCGCATTCCCACCCGGCGACTCCGACACCATTGCAAATACGCCAGCATCCAGCGTCGGCGCATTGCTTGAACCGTCATAGGCGGTGGCATAATACGTACCGTAATTGGTCGCGGCAAAGGTGAATAGCATGAAATTCGTTTCATTGGGTTGCGTCACCGTCAGCAACGCTCCCAGCGGGCTGTATTGCTTGAACGTGTAGTTCCCGTTTGTCATCTGGCCGGCAGCATTGGTAATGGTTAGCGTGGCTGCCCCAAAGGCCGCGGTCGTCCGTTGCCCGTCGGCGATCAGCACCGATGTCTTCCCATTCAACGAGGCGGGAGCCCAATTGGGCGCCGACCAGAGGCTGATTGTCCCGGTGTTCACCACATTGCTCTGGTTGCTAAAGATGCACTCGTTGTTGGTGATGAATGTCAGCAACACGGCCGTCGTGGTACCCGATATATTGGGCGGGGCAGTGTAAGTGATGGACAACTGCGCTGTATCCGGACTCAGTTGCTTGTAGCTGTAATTGCCAACGCCGTTGTCATAGTTGGTGTTACCCGAGTTCTGGCTGAGGGTGCTGGCGCCAAAGCAGAGATAAAATGTGCCGCCACCGTCTTCATTCACAGATCCCATCAACCCGGCGAGCGAGTTCGGTGCCGTCTTATACGCAAAAGTTACCTTGTTGGTGGTCGAGAGGTTCCCGCTGGTGTCCACGGCATAGGCCTGGACGGTGTTGGTGCCGGGTGTCAGGGTCACGCTGGCCGTCCAGTTGGTCCAGTTGTTGCCTGTCATCGCCGCCGTCCAGCCCGAACCATTCAACGAATAATAGACCGTCCCCACCGCCACGTTGTCGCCGGCCTTGCCCGTCACCGTAAATCCGCCATTGGTCCACTGCTGGTTGGAGGTTGGGGTCACGATGCTCACCCTCGGCTTGGCCACATCCACAAAATTCGCCCTCAACGCCAGGTTGGTCACCATGGTGAACTGTAGCGTGGCATGATTGGTCAGCAGGTTGGCGGACCCGTCCGTCCAGTTGGTGAACGCAAACCCCGACGACGCATTGGCGGTCATCGTGTAGTTCTCATTGATCGCCAGCAGCGTCCCGTTTGTGTAGTTGGGATTGAGCGTGCCCCATTTGGGATTGACCGTGCCGAGTCCGATGATCTGCAGCGTCAGGGGCTTGAGCACCACATATTCAAATTTGACGGTGTTGGTGGTCGAGAGGTTCCCGCTGGTGTCCACGGCATAGGCCTGGACGGTGTTGGTGCCGGGTGTCAGGGTCACGCTGGCCATCCAAT
>JBEKJN010000049.1:0-15265 GCA_050011235.1 Verrucomicrobiota bacterium
ACATCCAGAAGTATGAATTGAAATTTGTGAAGTCGGCGGATCGGCGGTTCGCCGCCACATTGAAAACCCACATTGCCGCCGTCACCGTCATTTTAACCAAGGAAAATGTATGAATACTGAATCCCCAAAATCCCCATTAAAAATCAAGTCGTTGGATGAATTTGGCGCTTACATGACCAAGGAAAAAGTGGCCAAGGCGCTGGACATCGGCGTTCATAACATTCCCGTGCTGGTGCGGGCGGGGTTGCTCAAGCCGAAGGGTAATCCGCAGCGATATTGCGTGAAAAAATATTCACGCAGGCAGCTTGCGCGCAACCTGGCCAACGAGGCTTGGCTGGATCAAGCCGCCGAAGCCATCTACCGGCACTGGCGCGATAAGAACGCGCGCAAGCGGGCAAAGCAGGCCGGGAATGGTTCAGCGCAACCCAATGGCAAGCCAGCGCCGGGAACAAAGGCCGGCGAGTCCGTTACGCGGTAGCGACCGGCGGCGCGGCGAGCTGGTGGCTCGCCCGCTTCCGCGCCGCCGCTCGCCGGCAGGTTACTCCAAAACAATTTCCATAAGATGAATTTGACGTTATGAACCGGGTTCGGAGAACAAAAAACACGGCGGCAACGCCGCAATCGCAGCCAGCGGCTCCCCAAGCTGCGGTGCAAATTCCAAATCTTGCCGATGGTTTTATCTCAAAAACGGAAGTTGCCAGGCGCTTGGGAAAGACCGCCCGGACGGTCGAGCAATGGATGCGACGCGGCATCATTCCTTATCTCAAAATCGGCAAAGGCCGTCGTGCAACGGTGCTGTTCAAATGGACGGACATCGAGGCGCATTTGAAAATCAATTACGGCGTTGGCGTCAATTAAGCGGCCTTGCGTCGGCCTGAATTGTTCTCCGGCATGATGCCAAACCATCTTTTCGCCTCGGCCTCCGTCACCAGTTGACGGTAGTGCTTGAAAATCATTTGCGGTGAATTGCCCGCTTCCAGCGCCACCTGCGCCGCGTTCTTGATTGCGGCCAGCCGATACGAAATGAAACTGTGACGCAGCGCGTTATGCTTCCAGACAAATTTTTGATCGTCAGAAAAAGTTTTGCCCGCCTGTTCCGCTGCTTTTTTCCGCTGCTCGTTCACGGCTTCCACCACTTTGGGGATTTGATTCCACCATGATTCAAAGCTGGTCACTTTGCCTGCCGCGCCGCTGTCTTGGCCTTGCTCGCTTTAATCTCAATGTGACGCTCCTTCAAATTAACCTCCCGCCAATCCAGTCGTTGCAGTTCCGCCGACCGCAATCCCGCAAATCCCGCAATCGCAAGCCACGGAATCATTTCTGGCCGGGCGACGGTTAACATTTCCCTCATCTCGGCGGGCGTAAAGATTTCAATTTCTCCGTTGTCCTCTTTGGCTTGCTGGACCGCCTCGATTTCCTCCATTGCATCTTTCGGCAGGTATTTCCTGCGGATCGCAAAACGGAACAGGGCGGCGACAACGGCCAGATAATTTCGCTTGGTGCGTCCGCTCCCCTTCATGTCGTCCAGCCACGTCTGCAACATTGTTCCCGACACGCCGCCGATATTCATTTGGAAAGCGCCCGCGATTCGGTTGAGCCGGGAATCCAAATCGTTGATGTGAACTGCCGATAGATTCGCGGCGCGCTTGGCCGCAAGCATTTCGTCGGCGACTTGGCGCACGGTGCGCTTTTCCAGCGAAGCTGGATTGCGTTTGCGGAAAAAATCAACGGCTTCTTTGAGCGTTGCACCCTGCGGCAACTGCTTCAATGCGGACACATATTCCTGCACCGCGATATTCAGGGGGACATTCAACGGACGCAAGCTGTCGAGGGCTTGGACGTAAATCTGGCGATCAACGGATGTCAGATTCAGTACTTGGCCTTCGCCTTTGGAAAGTCTGTCGGCGGTGAATTCGGCTTCGCGGCGGGCTTCGGTCAAATCCGCAAAGCGGCGTTTTTTGCGCTCTGCGCCTTCGTAGTAGGTGAGGGTGAATTGGGGATATTCAATGCCGTTGACGCGATTGATGCCCTGATAAACTTTGACGATGACATTGCCGCGTTTGACTTCAAGGGGCTTTCGGTTCGTTTTGGTATCCATGAACCAATTGTCCCTAATTTGCCCCTAAAAGTCAAACACAAACAAAAATGCCATAAAATTATGGCGGGAGCGGCGGGGCTCGAACCCGTAACCTCTGCCGTGACAGGGCAGCGCTCTAACCAATTGAGCTACGCCCCCGCAATGGGGCTTGTGAAATTAAAAGATGCACCGGGGAGCGTCAAGGAGCTTTGCGGAAAAACAAATTCGGGCAGCAGACGCCAAGGAGGTGGGGGTGGGGAACCCCGCTGAAGAAACGTACTGCCACCCGAATGGTTCAATTTTACTTTTTTGGAACTTTTTGTCAATAAGTTATCGTGCACATTCGCATGCATTTGGCTTTGCATCTCTTGGCTTTACGCCGACAATATTTTTCGTAAAGTGCCCGTGCCCGTCCCCTTGGGCCGGCATCCCGTTTCAGCTCCTCGACGGCGCCGGGTCGTTGAATCGTTGAAACGCTGCCTCGTTGCATTGTAGAATTGTCCCGTCGGATGGATGAATGCCGCCGTTTCGCGAAGCTCATGAACCGCATCAAACTGCTGCCCGAACAGGTCGCCAATCAAATCGCCGCCGGCGAGGTGATTGAGCGCCCCGCGAGCGTCGTGAAGGAACTCGTTGAGAACGCCCTCGACGCCGGCGCGAAAAAAGTTTCCGTCGAAATCCAGGCCGGCGGACGCAGCCTCATTCGCGTGACCGACGACGGCACCGGCATGAGCCGCGACGACGCGCTGCTTTGCCTCGAACGCCATGCGACGAGCAAAATTCAAAGGGCCGAGGATTTGGCGGCGATCGCCACGATGGGTTTTCGCGGCGAGGCGCTGCCGAGCATCGCCAGTGTCAGCCGCTTCACGCTGACCACGCGCGAACGCGACGGCAGTTCGCCCGAAGGCACGCAAATTGTCGTCAACGGCGGAAAAATTATCGAAGTCAAGGCCGCCGGCAGCGCGCCCGGCACAAACGTCGAAGTGCGGCAGCTTTTTTTCAACCTGCCCGCGCGCCGGAAATTTTTGCGCACCGAGGAAACCGAGGCGGCGCACATCCAGCATTACCTCACGCTCGCCGCGCTGGCGTTTCCCGAAGTTGCGTTCACGTTCCAAAAAGACGGGCGGCTTGTCTGGCAATTGCCGCCGCAAAAATCCGGCGCGGCCACTTCGAGCCGGCTGGAGGCGTTGCGCGAGCGCCTCCGCGCCCTGCTCGGTGACGAAAAAGTTTTGCCCGTGAATTTTTCCGCCGCCCTCGACGACTCCGTCCAGCCGGAGGAAGCCGACATCTTCGAGCCCGCCCAACCCGAAAAGTCCGCCGACGATCCAAGCTTGTCACCTGTCACCCGTCACCCGTCACTTAAAATCTGGGGTTTCCTCGGCGCGCCGGGCGTGTCGCGCGCGACGCGCGAGAGCCAGCACTTGTTTGTCAACCGCCGCCCGGTTGAAAATCGCGGGCTCAATTACGCCCTGCTCGAAGGTTACCACACGTCGCTGATGAAAGGCCGTTATCCGGTCTGCTGCCTGTTCCTGGAAATTGATCCGGCGGCGGTGGACGTGAACATCCATCCGGCCAAGCGCGAGGTGAAATTTCACCACGAATTTGAAATCCGCAAATTTCTCGCGCGGGCGGTCCGGGAAACATTGCTTGCTTTCCATTCGCCTTCGCTCCGCTCCGACGCAACAAGCACTGCGCCGGAAAAGCCGAAACCGGACTTGACCACAAAGGCACGAGACAGACAAAGTGAAGCAAGGGCGGAAACCAAAGCCGCCCCGGAGTTTTTCACGCCGTCATTGCCGGTATTTCCCAAAAAAACAAAGCCTGTTCCGCCCGCCGAACTTCCCAAACCAGCCGCTCAAATTTCGGGCCAATCCGAAAGCCGAAAGCCGAAAGCCGGGATTCCCCAATCTGCGGGCGACACCCCATCGGTCAGTTCCCAGCCGCCGCCCGCTGCGACCCCGGCTTCCGGACCAGCCCCGCTGCTCAACGTTCCCCTGCGCCTCGTCGGCGTCATCGGCAAACTTTACGTGGTGCTTGAATCCGACCGCGGGCTGGTCCTGCTTGACCAGCACGCCGCGCACGAACGGATTTTGTTCGAGCAAATGTTGAACCGGATTGAGCAGAGCGGTTCCGCGCCGTCGCAAAAGCTGCTGTTGCCGGAGACCATTGAGTTGCCGGCGCGCGACGCGAATTTTTTGCGCGAGCAGTTGCCCGCGCTCACGCGGCTCGGCGTTGGGTTGAGTGAATTCGGCGAGCGGACGTTTTTGCTGGACACCCTGCCGCCGTTCGTCAAGGCTGCCGACCCTCGCCGTTTCGTGCTCGATCTCGTGGACGAGTTGAAGGCGGCGGGACGCGAGGTGAATCTGGCGCGGTTGGGCGAGCACACGATTGCCAAGACCGTCTGCCGCCACGCCGTGAAGGCCAACGACCCCCTCGCCGGGCGGGAACTGGAAAAGCTCATCGAAGATTTGCGCCTTTGCGCGATGCCTTACACCTGCCCCCACGGCCGGCCGACGTTGATTGAAATGAATTACCGGGAACTGGAGAAAAAATTTGGACGGACGCAGTAAAAAGGATGCTCATGCATATCGTGCTTTACAAAAGAGGAAAGATCCCGATTCCGCCGCCGTTTTACGGCGGTGCGGAGCGTTTTGTTTACTGGATGGGCAAGACATTGGTTGAAATGGGACATCAAGTGACGCTGATTGCGAACGCGCGGAGTCACATCCCCGGCGCGGAGTTGCGTGCGCTGGATGTGGAGGAAAAAAGTCCGCATGGGTGGGTGCGGCTCATTCCTGATTCGGCGGACATCGTGCATCTTTGGGATTACACGCCGGTGAACAAGCCCTATCTGCTTTTGGTCGGCGGCAACGGGCAGCCGGGCGAACAGTTTCCCAAGAACAGCGTGTTTGTTTCGCGCCGGCACGCGGCCCTTCACGGCTCAAGTCATTTTGTGTATTCCAGCGTCATTCCCGAAGATTACCAATGTTCGGCTGCACGCGAGGATTATGCGGTGTTTCTGGCGAAGGCGCGCTGGTCCGTAAAAAATTTGAAAGGCGCCATTGCGGTGGCGCGGCGCGCGGGCGTGGAATTGCGGGTGATCGGCTCGCGCAACTGGCCGCTGAACTTGCAGCGATTGTTGCCACCGATTCGTGGCGTGCGTTATTGCGGTTCGATCCATGACGGAGAAAAACAGGATTTTCTGTCGCGGGCGCGGTGTCTGATTTTTCCCGTGCGTTGGCACGAACCCTTCGGCCTGGCCATCACCGAAGCGCTCGCGAGCGGCTGTTATGTCGTCGGCACACCGTATGGTTCGCTGCCGGAAATCGTAACGCCGGAAGTGGGCGTTTTAAGCGCCCGGGCCGTTGACTTGGCGGAAGCCGTGAAAAATCCGCAACAATTCGATCCGCAAGCGTGCCGCAACCGCGTTTTGCGCGGCGGATTCAGCTTGCTCGATTCGGCGCGAAAATACGTGGAATATTACGAGCGGATTTTGACCCGCGGCTCGCTGGGCGAACCGGACGAGCCGACGCCGGCAACCCAGCCGGGTTTTGTGGCGAAACAACTTTTGCCGTGGGAAAATTGAACGTAAAATTTCGCGCATGAAAGTCAGCGGGTTCACTTTTTTGCGCAACGGACAGAAGCTCGGGTATCCGTTTGTCGCGTCCATCCGCTCCCTTTTGCCCATGGTGGATGAGTTCGTTGTCGCGCTTGGCCCGTGCGACGACGACACGGAAAAGCAATTGCACGAAATCGGCGACCCGAAAATCCGCATCGTTCCAACCCAATGGAACGAAAAAATCCGGCCGGATTACAGTGTCAAAGGCTTTGTTTACGGGCAGCAAAAATCCATCGCGCTGTTCAACTGCACCGGCGATTGGGCTTTTTATCTCGAAGCCGACGAGGTCGTCCACGAAAACGATTGGCCAAAAATCCGCGCGGCGATGGAAAAGCATCTGCTTGACGAACGCGTCGAGGCGCTGGCGTTCGATTACCTGCATTTTTACGGCAACGCCAACACCTATGTCTGGTCGCCGGGCTGGTATCGCAGCGAGGTGCGCATCCTCCGCAACACGATTCCGGCGTGGTCGTCCGAAGCGTTGTTTTTCAACGTGGTTGCCGGCCACAAAAAATCGCGTTACCCGCGCGCGGCGCACACGGGCGCGACGATTTATCATTACGGCTGGGTACGGAACGAGGAGCAAATGAACCTCAAGACCGCCGCCACCCATAAATTCTGGGATGATCAATCGCTGCCGGCGATGGATTACCAGAACATTGATCCGGCTGTCCTCAAACTTTTCACCGGCACGCATCCCAAGGTGGTGCGGGATTGGCTGCCGAAGGCCGAGGGAATCTTCCGGGCCGATCCGAACCACAAATTGAGCGCGCGTGAAAAAAAACATCGCCTGATGCTGAAGCTGGAGAAGTGGCTCAGCGTGAAGTTCAACAAGAAACATTACCGGCTTGTTCGCTGAACGCTCGCGCACACGCTTCGATGACCGCGGCGGTTGGGATTTCAAGAATGGACTTCCCTGCCGGCGGCGTGACGGTCCAATCCGCATGCCGGAACGGATGCGTGGTGCCCGGCGCGTTGGATCTCATGAGCATCACGACGCGCCGGCCCATCGCCACCGCCAGGTGCAGCAAACCGGTGTCGGCGCCGACAATCAACGTTGAAAGTTTCGTCAGCCCGGCGGTGACGAGCAGCGGCGTTCCGGCAGCCACCGGAAAACCCGCTGCACGCGCCGGTTCGAGCCTGGCGCGTTCGGACGGCCCGCCGCCGAAAAGAATTTGCCGGCCACCGGCGCGCCAAGCTGCAGCCAGAGCCAGAAAATTTTCCAGCGGCCAGTTTTTGTGCGGCGAACTGGTGAACGGCTGGATGAACAGCGTCGGCCTGGCAGCGTCCAGGTTGTGCGCCGCAAAAAATTGCCCCGCCTCGTCGAGCGCGTCGCCGGGCAGGACGAATTCGTTGCGAATTTCACCGATGCGCAAACCGCATTGTTGAAGCAGGGAAAGATTCCCATCCGCCGGGTGAATGTGTTCGTTGCGCCGCACGCCGCGCGTGTAAGTCCAGCCACGCGGCGGATGATACACGCAGCCCCACCGTTCCGGCGCGCCGCTCCACCACGTGAAAAATTCCGTCTCGCCGTAGCCTTGGAAATCAATGACGCGGGAAAATCCCGGCGCGCGCAGCCGGCGCAGCAGTTCAAACGTGCTGCGGCACATGGCCTGCAAGTTTTTCGAAAAATAAACCGTGCGGTCGAGCGGGATGACCCCGTCAATTTCCAAGAAGCCGCGCAGGAGCAGTGTGTTTTCCTTTGAGACCAGGAAGTAAAGTTTCGCGCCCGGAAAATTTTCATGCACGGCATGGGCCGCGGGCAGCGTGAACAAAATATCTCCGATGGATTTCAACCGGATCAACAAGATGTTTTCGTTCGTGTCCATGCTAGCGGGGCAAACCGTCTTCCTTCGGGCGGCCGCGCAAATGCCAGCGCACGAGCGCAAAGCAAACCCGCCAGCGTTCGCGCCAGCGCGCATTTTGACCGAGCGTGGCCAGCACGCACAAGCCCGCGGCCAGCGAATCGAACAGAAGCCGCAGCCACAAGCCCGCGGCCAGAACCAGCCGCGCCGGCAGGCGATGATTTTTGGCGAAGTAGGCATAACGCGAACGCCAGTATTCAATTCGCGCGTCAACGGAAACCTGCCTGGCCGTTTGCCCCTGCCCGTGCCAGACGCGGACATCCGGCAGATGAAAAACGCGAAACTTATTCTTGCGTGCCCGCAGACAAAAATCCGTTTCCTCGAGAAAGAAAAAGTAGCGTTCATCCAGGCCGCCGAGCACGTCCCACGCTTCCTTGCGAATCAACATAAATGCGCCGACGACGGTTTCCACCTCCATCGGCTCGCGGAATTCGTGTTCCTTGCCGGGAAACTTCTCCGGCCGGAGCCGGCGCAACAGCGGTTTGTTCAGCAGCTCGGTCGCCAGTGTGGGAAAATTGGCGATGGAATTCTGGCGTGAGCCATCGGCGTTGAGCAACTGCGCGCCGGCCACCGCGCAGTCCGGTTGCCCGCGCATCCACGCCACCGCCCGCGCGAGCGCTGCGGGCACGAGCCGTGCGTCGGAATTGAGCAGCAGCAAAAATTCGCCGGCCGCCCGTTTCGCCGCGAGATTGCACGCGCGGGCAAAGCCGAGATTTTTTTCCGGGCGGATGAACTGGATTTGTGGAAATTCACGCGGCAAAACGGACGCGGTGTCGTCAGTTGAGCCGTTGTCCACAACCAGAATTTCCTTCGCCGGCGAATCATGACTACCGAGCACGGATTGAATGGCGGCGCGGGTCAACGCGCAGGTGTTGCGCGTGACGATGATGACCGAGACGACCATGCGGTTGGCTGGGGGCGGCTTCAAGGTTTGTCCGGTCTATCGTTTTGCGCGGCACGAATCTTGGCGTAGCGTGTCGCAGTGTAGAATGCCGTCATCCACGCGATGTAACCGCCCTGCCAGCCGTCCAGAAAACCAAGGCGGATGAAATATGAGCGCAGGAACCGCCACAGTGGCCGCAGGATGACGTCACTCCCATCCGCAGCGCGGTTGTGCGCCGCGGCGTCGCGTGCGAAGTCCTCGCTGTAACTGGAAATCTTGGCAATCTGCCGATCAATCGTCTCCGCGTTATAATGCAACAGGTCGCTGCGCAGCCGCCCGACGCGGCCTTGAACCATGAGCTTGTCGTGCGGATCCACGCCGCCCCAGCGCGCCTGGCCTTTGCGCCACAAGCGCGTCTGCCGGTCAGGATACCAGTCACCATGGCGGATCCAGCGTCCGCAAAAATTCGTGCATCGCGGAAAGCAAAACGCCGCGTTGTCGCCGGGTTCGACAATGGCGCGCCGGATTTCGTCGTGCAACGACGGCGAAATTTCCTCGTCCGCATCGAGGCCGAGAATCCACGGTTGCGCCGCCTTGTCGGCGGCGGAATTTTTTTGGGCGACGTGGCCTTTCCAGGGTTCGCGGAATACTTTTGCCCCGAACGATTCGGCAATTTTATCGGTGCCATCGCTCACGCCGTCATTGAGGAGGACGATGACTTCGCTTGTCCAACCGGCAACGCTTTCGAGGGCGCGGCGGATGCGCTGCGCCTCGTTGCCGGCGATGATGCAGACGGAGATGGGCAATTGTCGTTCGGTCGGCATGGTGTTGAAATTGTGCGATCGCAGCGTCATTTGCATCTTATCGCATTCGCCGTCACCTGCAAAAAAATTCCGCCGCGACAAACTGCTCGCTTTGCTCCAACCTCCCGCGCATATTGGCGCGAACGTATGTTGGCCTTTTTGTTCAAGGTCTGGGGTTTGGCCAGACCCTACCGTGCGCGGCTCTTTCTGGGCGTGCTTACAGGAATCATCACCGCCCTCACCGCCCCATTGATGATCGGGGCGATCATGTTTGTCTATGGCGCCGTTTTCCAGTCGGGAGACCCCAACGCACCGGCGCAACCGCCCATTCGCGGGCTGCCCACGTTCGTTCAGGAATGGTATTTCAACGTGCGCGCCGCGCTGGCAGGCGGCCTGCACACACATCCGGGAGCCGTGCCGGCGTTGATTGCGGTTTTTCTGCTCGTGGTCTTTTTGCGCGGATTGTTCGGTTATTTGAACGTTTATTTTTTGCAATGGACGGCAAGCCGCACCATCGCCGACCTGCGCACACGGCTGTTCGCGCATCTGCTGAAATTGTCCGCCGGTTTTTACAACGAAAATTCCACCGGCCAGCTCATCTCGCGCGTGATGAACGACACCGGTTCGCTGCAACTCATCTTGAGCAATGCGACTTCCGTGATTATCCGCGATCCCATCGTGCTGGCCGGCACCATTGCTTTTCTTTTTTCGCAACAGCCCAAACTCACTTTGATTTCCCTGATTGCGCTGCCGGTTTGCGCCATTCCCATCATCGTTTTCAGCCGCAAAGTCCGCCGCCCCAGCCGGGAAATGCAAGCGTTATCCGCCGAACTGACGCAGATCATGAGCGAAGCCTTCACCGGCTACCGCGTCGTCAAAGCCTACAACCTCGAGGACATCGTCGCCGGGCAATTCCACCAAACCGCCCGGAAAACCGTCAGCAATTACATGCGCATCATCCGCGCGTTGGAAATGCCCGGACCGCTCATTGAGTTTTTCGGCGCCTGCGGCGTCGCGTTGCTGCTGACGTATTTGATTTATCTCTCCCAATCGCGGCCCAGCCCGACCGACTTTCTGCAACTGGTCGGCTCGATTTTTTACATGTATCAGCCAATCAAAAACCTTACGCGGCTGCAAAACCAAATCGTCCAGGCCCGCGCCGCCAGTGAACGCGTCTTTGAACTGCTCGATACCAAAAGCACCGTTGCCGATCTGCCAAATCCAAAACCGCTCAAAGCCGCCAACGCGGACATCCAGTTCGAAAACGTGGATTTCAATTACGGCGAAAAGCCGGTGCTGCGCGGCATCAACCTCACCGTCCATGCCGGCCAGCTCGTCGCGCTGGTCGGTCCCAGCGGCGCGGGCAAAACGACGCTGGCCAATTTGCTGTTGCGCTTTTACGACCCGACCCGCGGGGCCATCCGCATCGGCGGCGTGGACATCCGGGAAGTGGCCGCGCGCGACCTCCGCAACCAAATCGCCGTTGTCACGCAGGAAACCATTTTGTTCAACGACACCATCCGCCGGAACATTGAACTTGGCCGGCCCGGCGCGATGAGTGAAGAAATCATCGCCGCCGCACGTCATGCCTATGCTTACGACTTCATCATGGAGAAACCGCAGGGCTTCGACTCGGTTATCGGGGAAAAAGGCGTGACACTGTCCGGCGGCCAGCGTCAGCGGCTGGCCATTGCGCGCGCGGTCTTGAGAAATGCGCCGATTCTGGTTCTCGACGAAGCCACCAGCGCGCTGGATACGGAATCCGAACGTGCCGTGCAGGCCGCGATGGACGAATTGATGAAGGGACGCACGACCCTGTGCATTGCGCACCGGCTTTCCACCATTTTCCACGCGGACATGATTGTCGTGCTCGATCAGGGCCGCATCATCGAAACCGGCAGACATGACGAACTGGTCCGGCGCGGCGGCATTTACCAGAAACTTTACGAACTGCAATTTCAGTCCTGACGCGAACGGCATGGACGACGCGCAAAAAATTCTCGCCATCCAGTTTAAATACCTCGGCGACGCGGTATTTATCACCCCGGCACTGCGCGCGATCAAGGAGCACAGGCCAGACTGCGAACTTCATGTCTTGGTATCCGAGGATGTCGCCCCTTTGCTCGAACACGACCCGTGGCTGACGAAGGTGTGGGCAATGCCGCGCACTCGCGGCCAAGCGCGGTTCCGCGAATCCTGGCCGGTGATCCGGGCCTTGCGCCGCGAGCGTTTCGATCGTTCCGTGGATTTTGCCGGCAATGATCGCGGTGCTATTGTGAGTTGGTTGTGCAATGCCCGGGAGCGGCTGGGGCCGTTTGAAAGCGGCGGCTTTTGGGGCAGAAAGAAATGCTACAACGCGACCGTGCCCGGCGCGGCCCTGCCGGACTCATGGGTTCACCGTCACCTACAGTTATTGGCTGCCTGGCAGATTCCCCCACCCAAATCCTGCCACTTGGAGATAAATGCCAGTCCCGCTCTGGCGGAAGCCGCCGCCCGACTTTTGCCGGACAGCGGTGTCTTCTGCCATATCGCAACGTCCCATCCCAAAAAGGAGTGGCCTTTGCCTCATTGGATTCAGCTTTATCACAAAGCCGCGTCCGTGGGCCATCAACTGGTCTTTTCCGCGGGTCCCGGTCACCGGGAGCGTGCGTTGCTGGACGAGCTCAAGCGGATGGAACCGGCCCTTGTCGCGCTGCCGCCAGTGACGGACCTCGGACTGTTTCTGGCCGTCTTGAAACGGGCCAAGCTGGTCATCGCCGGCGACACGGGGCCGCTGCACTTTGCCGCCGGTTTGGGAGTGCCGGTCATTGGTTTGTTTGGAACCAAAGACTCGATCCTTCGGGCGCTGCCAATATACGAAAGGGGCTGCGCGGTCACCGGCGGTTCCTGTACCTGTCAGAGCGACGCGGCGGCTTGTGACAGCCTGCATCCTTGCATGGCTTCAATTTCACCCAACCAGGTTTTTGATGCCTTGTTGGCTGTTTTGGAAACCACGCGTCCATCACAGCCTCTTGAAACGATATGCAAGACCTAAAGGCCAGCGCCAACCAGTCTCCAGAAGCCGCCGGAGTTGCTGCCCCGGCATCGCGGCCTTCCGTTACTGTCGCCATTTGCACACGCAATCGCGTCGCGCTTCTCGAAAAGGCCGTTCACAGTGTTCTGGCGCAAGCGAACACCAACGTGGAAATCCTCATCGTGGACAACGGCTCGACGGACGGCACGGCCGAACTCGTTGGGAAATTCGCCGCCGCCGATCCGCGCGTGAAATTATTCCGTGAGCCACAACCGGGCATAAGTATTGGGCGCAACCTCGCGTTGCGGGGGGCAAAGGGCGACTGGGTCATTTTTCTTGACGATGACGCCACGGCCGAAGCCGGCTGGCTGGCAGCCTACGAGAAATTTTTCCTGCACCTGCCCAACCCGCGAGTCGCGGTGATTGGCGGAGCGGTAATTCCTCAATACGAAACGCCGCTGCCAAAATGGATGGACGCCGAAGGGAAATGGGGACCACAAAACCAAAAACCTTTTTGCTTTGCACATGGCCATACTCCTTCAGAGGGCAACTCTGCTTACCGGCGCGATGTCACGTTGCAGGCCGGCGGGTTTGACCTCCGGTTGGGACCTCGCGGTGATGCCGCAGGCTACCGCGAGGGTGCGGATTTGAACCTGCGCTTGCAGGGCGCCGGTTACGAAATTTGGTGGCTGCCCGATGCACCCATCCGGCATCTCGTTCACGCCGGTCGATTGAACCTGCGTTGGTTTTTGCGCGCGGCGTTCAACGGAGGCCGTTCCATCGCCATTCAGCGGGTGAAAGGCCGCGCCCCGGGCGTTCGCAAGCTTTACATCGCCGGGCGCATTTTGGTCGCGCCGTTTCATTGCGCGATCAATTTGTTCGTATCACTGACAACTTTTCCCTTTCGAAACGGGCGTGTGGCGGCAAAAGCCTTGTTTCGCGCAGCTTCCGTCGCCGGCTTTGCCTGCGAATTGCTGAAACAACTTTGAACGGGGTTGATGCATGCTCAAAACGCCGCTGGTCTCCGTCGTCATTCCCGCGTTTAACGCGGCAAGTGTGATTGAAGAAACCCTCGACTCCGTTTGCGCGCAGACGTATCAGGATTTTGAAGTCATTATCGTGGACGATGGCTCGACCGACGACACCGCCGTCATCGCACGGGAATTTTGCGCCGCAGACGCGCGTTTCACCTTGGTCCAACAACCCAACGGCGGTCCTTCGGTCGCGCGCAACACGGCGATCGGTCGCGCCCGCGGCGAATGGATCGCGTTTTTGGACGCGGACGACGTCTGGCTGCCGGAAAAACTGGCACGCCAGATGGAGTTGTTCAGCGAAGATCCCCGCGCGAATTTCTTGTTCACAAATTACTATTTTTGGGACGGGAGCAGTGGTTTATTTGCCTACTATCGCCAAAACCGGCCCTTGCCGGAGGGCGACGCAGCCCGCAAATTGGTTTTTGCCTGCATATACGGCTGTTTGACCGTCATGGTGCGGCGGGAAACTCTCCAGGCGGTTGGACCCTTTGATCCGGATTTGCCCTTCGTCCAGGATTGGGACATGTGGTTGCGCATTGCCGAGCGTGGCATGTGGGCGCGGGGAACGCGCGAACCGCTGGCCCGTTATCGCCGCTGGCCCGGAAGCCGGTCGAATCAAAAAATGCGGTCGGCCGAGGGCGACGTGCGCGTGCTGGAAAAAAATCTTCGCGCGACGCAACACCCTGAATTGCGCCCGATCTACCGGCATTCGCTGGCCTTGGCCCGCGGCAAGCTGGAACTCGCCCGCGCACGCCAACTCCTCGACTTGCAGCCGGAGGCCGTGCCTGCCGCCATCTGGCGCGCCTGGTGGCAGCATCCGCGCCGGCTCAAGTGGTTGATGTGGTTCGCGCTCGTCGCGTGGCCGAAATTCCTCGGTGGCGCGGCTAGCGCGCGCATCGTTCATCGCAAGCTCGTCCAAAAATTTTGACGCACAGCGCGACGTTTGTGACTGTTCAAAATCGCGCGGCTGGGTTACTTTCTCCGGCGACATGGCCGACCCAATTCCCTATCTCGACCTGCCGGCGCAATTGCGCGGCGTCCGCAAGGACCTTGACGCCGCCATCGCGCGCACCCTTGACAACTGCTCGTTCTGCCTTGGGCCCGACGTGGCGCAATTTGAAAAAGACTTCGCCCGATTTGTCGGCGCGGAACACTGCGTCGGCTTCAACAGTGGAACCTCGGCGCTGCACGTGGCCATGTTGCTGCTCGACGTTGGTCCCGGCGACGAAGTCATCACCACGCCGTTTACGTTCGTCGCCACCAGTTGGGCGATTTCCTATGCCGGCGCGAAGCCGGTTTATGTGGACATTGACGATGCCACGTTCAATCTCGACCCGAAGCTCATCGAACGTGCCATCACGCGGCGCACCAAAGCCGTCATGCCCGTGCATCTCTACGGCCATCCATTTGATGTGGACCCGATTCTGGCAATTTGCCGGAAACACAAATTGCCGCTCGTCGAAGACGCGGCACAGGCGCACGGTGCAAAATACAAGAGCAAAACCGTCGGCACGTTCGGGCAAATTTCCTGCTTCAGCTTTTATCCCGGCAAAAACCTCGGCGCCTGCGGCGAAGGCGGCGCGCTCGTGACCAACAACGCCGCTTTTGACCAGCGTGCCCGCAGCTTGCGCGAGCACGGCGCGACCGTGCGCTATTACCACGACGAAATCGGATACAATTACCGCATGGAAGGCATCCAGGGTGCAACGCTCGGCGTGAAGCTCAAACATCTGGTCCAATGGACGGCGGAACGCCGCCGCGTGGCGCATCGCTACCATGAACTTCTGGCCGACACACCGCTGCAACTGCCGCGCGAAGCCGCCTGGGGCGAAAGTGCATATCATCTTTATGTTGTGCGCCACCCGCGCCGCGATGAACTCAAAAAACATCTCGAAGCCAACGGCATTGGCTGTGCGCTGCATTATCCGGTGCCGTTGCATTTGCAGAAATGCTACGCGGATCTCGGCCACA
>JBEKJN010000050.1:0-13981 GCA_050011235.1 Verrucomicrobiota bacterium
GACCCCAACCGTGATCACCATTTCCGCCAGTGTGAACCCTGGAACGCTCCTCCGACGCGACCGGTTTTGATTTTTTTTGAAAAGTTTCATTGGAGTTGGTCGGGGGCGCGCAGGGTAACGATGGTATTAGTGAACAATTGACCGGTCAGCCGGAAGGTCCACACAACTTGCGAGACGAGCAGCTTCAGCGGCGGGTTGGTTGAAATCTGCGTGGCGGTCATGGTATTCGTGACGTAGATTGGGGCGCCACTTGTCGGAATGTCCAGTGTGTCAACCTGATTGGTTTGAAAATAAGCCCCCAGCACGTCAGTGGTTCCCTGCCCGCTGGCTGTGGAGAACTCCTCTGCGCACCATTGCGCCGAACGCAGCTGCTCCATTCCCTGCGACGCATACGACATGGCCGCCAGCGACTGCGAACTCCATTCCGCTATCCGGTTGGCCTCCACATATCCGTAAATCATCCCCGCTGTCACCAGTCCGAAAATGAAGAACCCAATCATGACTTCGATCAACGTGAATGCGGCACGCGCGACACGCGATTTGCATCCTGCGGCTTTGCCAAGGTGGTTCACCATAGATTCTTGCGTCAAACTTCTCTCTCGCTGGAATCATAAGATAGCAACCTGCATACCATTATGGTGAGTTGGAATCGTTGTCGGATTACAGGCAGGCAAATGGCCTCATCGGGTTGCTGTCCTGAAAGTTGACAATTTTGTCCACAACCCGGACTCGGTGCAAACAGTGACATCACCTTTAAAGTGCAGGCAACTTCCGCGCCGGGGCTTTGACGAAATTCGCCTCCCGCAAATAAATCGGCTCCAATTTTTCGCCAGCGACAAAGTCATCCCGCTCAACGGCGAGCCGGGCCAAAGTCGCTGCGCGCGGAAAGATTGTCCGGCCACTGGGAAACCAGCGCGTCACTTCCGGGCCAATAAAAAATTCCCGTGCCCCGGTCCGTGATTGGATTTCCCCCGCCGTCAAAATTCGCAGCGGCCCGATGGTGTTCCAGCCGTCCGCTGAAATTTCGTATGTTGACAGATAAAATTCATTCCTTTGCGCGTCCACCATCACGTTCACCCGGCCGAAAATTCTTTCTGCCCGCGCCTGTGCCGCCAGACAGTCCACGCTGCTCACGCCGACCAATTTTGCGCCGCGCGCCAGTTGCCAGCCCTGTGCGATCGAAAGCGCCACACGAATGCCCGTGTAAGAGCCGGGGCCGAGGCCAACCGCCAAAATTTCAATCTGCTCGCGCTCCAATTTTGCTTCGCGCAGGACGCCCTCAATCATGCCGAATGCTTGCGTCGCGCCTGATTGCCGGGACGAAGTTCCGGCTTCTTGGTCGGGGCGAAGGCCGGCGCCGGTTTCAATCACTTCGCCGAGCACACGACCCCCACGCGCGACCGCCACACTCCGCTGCGGCGAGGAAAATTCAAGCGCCAAAATCGTCATAAATAATCCGCCGTTCCATTTCACCGGTGATATCAATTTTCACCCGGACACACTTTTTCCCATCTCCCATCTTCCATCTTCCATCTTCCAGTCTCTCCGCCCATTCAATCACCGCCACGCCGTCCGGCGACAAAAACTCCTCCAGACCGGCGGACAAAATCTGTTCGCGCGTTTCCAGCCGGTACAAATCCAGATGAACCAGCCACAGCCGCCCGCCACCGTATTCGTTCACCAGCGTAAACGTCGGTGAGTGCACGCCTGCTGCGATGCCGAGTCCGCGCGCCACGCCTTTCACGAGCTGCGTTTTGCCCGCACCGAGCTCGCCGGACAGCGCGAGGACCCAACCGCGTTGCGCCGCGCGTCCCCACGCCTCGCCAAGCGATTCCGTCTCCGCCGGGCCATGTGAAATGAACGTAGCCATGCTAAACGTAGCGCGGGCGTCTCGCCTGCAAACGCAACAATTTATTCAGAGGCTGGAAGCCTGCGCTACTGTGCAAAATGGTCATAGCCATGTGCGTCGAGTTGGTGCGAACCAGTTTTGTCGCGAATCGTGACGCCTCCGCCGGCGACAATTTTCCCGATGCAACTTAATTTCAATCTAGGAAATTTTTTCTTCCAGGCATCGAGCAGCCTCACCGCGTCACCGCCGGCAATCGTGAACAGCAATTCAAAATCCTCGCCGTCGGTCAGCACGGCGGCAAAAGCCGGTTTGGTCGAGGCGCTTGTTCGCGCCCGCAACTTTGCCGCGCGGCTGATCGGCACCGCCGTTTTGAGCAGTTCCGCACCGACGCCGCTCGCCTTCAAAATGTGCCGCAAATCGCCGGCCAGGCCATCGCTCAAATCAATCATGGCGTGGATGGAAAAATGTTCCGCGAGCCAGCACGCCTCGGCCAACCGGGGCTCAAATTCCAAATGGTTGCCTGCCAGCGAGCCGCCCAGTTCGCCGGTGACAAAAATCGCATCGCCCACCTTCGCGCCGGAACGGAGGATTTGTTTCCCCCGCGTGACCGTGCCGAGCAATGCGATGGAAATGAAAATGCATTCTGGGTTCGCCGTCGTTTCACCGCCGACAATCGCCACGCCATATTTTTGCGCCAGCGCGCTTATGCCGTCATAGATTTTGCCGACAAACTCCGGCTCGAATTTTTTCGGCAATCCGATGGTCACCAGCGCGGCGGACGGGGTACCGGCCATGGCTGCGATGTCGCTCAAGCACCGGGCAAGCGCCTTGTGTCCGATTTTTTCCGGCGGCGTGTCTCTTGTGAAATGAATGCCTTCGACCACCGCGTCGGTTTTGAACAGCAGCAATTTGTCCGGCACTCCAAAATCCAGCACGGCGCAATCATCGCCCGCGCCCACCAAAACATTTTGGTTGGCCGGCAGCGACTTTGTCAGGTGCGCGACAAGCTCGAACTCGTTCATTTTGCGAAATAAAACACAACCAGGTTGGCGACGTTGAACAAACTGTGCGCCGTGATGGGCGCGAGCAGGTTGTCCGTTCGTTCGTAAAGCCAGGTCAACGCCAGCGCCAGCACAAACAACGGCACGAATGCCGCAGCGTCCATGTGAATCAGCGCGAACAAAAAATTGACGCCGATCCACGCGAAACGCGGATAACCGAGCTGTTTGACGAAGGGATACAGCACGCCCCGGAAAATAAATTCCTCGGCCACCGGCGCAATCATGACGGCAAACACACCCAGATAAACGCGTGTCCACCACGATTTCGCGCCCGCCAGCAGCATTACGGCGGTTTCTTCTTCAGGCGGCCAGCCGATTTTTTCCAGGACGAGCACCGAAGCCCGTTGCAGCCACCACGCAGCGGGCAAAATCACGAACGCGGTCAACAACGCCAGAAGCAGCGCGTGCAGCAATCGCGATTCGCGAAGGCCGAAGACTTCGCGCCAGCGGACTTGATGAAGCCGCAAAAAAAAATAAATCAGCACCCAGGTCGCACCCTGAAAACTCAGCGTGACGAGCAGCACCGCGCCAAAACCATCCGGTGATTTGAACGCCGTGAAACCGGCCTTTTGCAGCAGGCTCACCATCATCACGCCGAGACAAAAGCAGACCAATTGCACCGCGCAAAATTGCATTACGACTTCACCACGCCATGGTTTGGCGGATAACATGCCGCCAGCCTATCGCAGCGGCGCGGCAGTGACGACGCAAAATTATTCGTCGTCGGATTAACTTTACGTCATCTCCATTTGCGCCCTATCTTCGGCCGAATGGCAGCCGCTCACACGAACCGACTTGCCCGCGAGAAATCGCCCTATCTACTCCAGCACGCGCACAATCCGGTGGACTGGTTCGCGTGGGGCGACGAGGCGTTTGCCAGGGCGCGCGCCGAAAACAAACCGGTTTTCCTGAGCATCGGCTATTCGACCTGTCATTGGTGCCACGTCATGGAACGCGAATCGTTCGAGGACGAAAAGATCGGCGCGTTTCTCAAAGAACAGTTTATCAGCATCAAGGTGGACCGCGAGGAACGGCCGGACGTGGACAAAATTTACATGGCGTTCATCCAGGCCACGACCGGCGGTGGCGGCTGGCCGATGAACGTTTTTCTCACGCCGGAACTGAAGCCGTTTCTGGGCGGCACGTATTTTCCACCGGACAACCGTCATGGCCGTCCGAGCTTTTTGCAGGTGCTCCAGCAAATCGCCGCGCTCTGGCGGGAACGCCGTGGTGAAATTGCCGCTTCCGCCGGCGAAATCCACGCGCGGCTTGAAGCCGCGACCACAAACGCAACCGCGGGCAATCTAATCCTGACGGCGGACGCCCTGCGCAACGCAGCGACGATGTTCAAGTCCGCCTATGACCCGCGCCACGGCGGCTTTGGCGGCGCGCCGAAATTTCCGCAACCGAGTACGCCGTCGTTTTTGCTGCGCTGCGCAAAACGTTTTCACGACGACGAGGCCGCGCGCATGGTCTTGCATACGTGCGACCGCATGGCTGCCGGCGGCATTTACGACCAGCTCGGCGGCGGCTTTGCGCGCTACTCGGTGGACGCCGAATGGCTCGTGCCGCATTTCGAGAAGATGCTCTACGACAACGCGCAACTCGCGCAGCTTTATCTCGACGCGTTTCTCGTCAGCGGCGACGCACGCCACGCCGACACCCTGTGTGACATCCTTGATTACGTCTTGCGCGATATGACGCATCCGGACGGCGGTTTTTATTCCGCCGAAGACGCCGACAGCGAAGGACACGAAGGAAAATTTTATTGCTGGACGAAAGACGAGCTTTCGAAACTGCTCACCGTCGAGGAATTCAACGTGGCGGTTCGCCATTTCGGCATTACTGACCAGGGCAATTTTGTTGACCACAGTCATCCGCACCCGTTGCCGGGGCAAAATGTTTTGAGCATGGTCGAGCCAAACGTGAGTGTGGAAGACCTGCCGTTGCTCAAATCAGCAAAGAAAAAAATGTCCGGCGCGCGCGCCAAGCGCGTTCGCCCACATCTCGACGACAAAATCCTTGCCTCCTGGAATGGCCTGATGCTCGGCGCGTTTGCGCGGGCTTATGCCGTACTCGGCGATAAAAAACATCGCGACGTGGCGGAGAAAAATCTGGCGTTCATTCAAAAGAAACTTTGGGACCCAAAGTCCAATTCGCTTTACCATCGCTGGCGCGATGGCGAACGCGACAACGTCCTACTGCTCGAAGGCTACGCGTTCCTGCTGTCCGGCGTTATCGAGCTTTACGAGGCGACACTCGAACCGGAGCATCTCAATTTCGCCATCGAACTGGCGGAAGCGATGATCATGAGGTTTTACGAGGCGGAGAATGGCGGTTTCTGGCAAAGCACAAACGACGCGAAGGGTTTGATTTTGCGGGTCAAGGACGATTACGATGGCGCGGAGCCGTCGGGCAACTCCGTCGCCACGCTCGCGCTGCTGAAACTGGCCGCCATCACGGGGCGGGAAGATTTCAAGAAGCCGGCCGAGGTGACGCTGCGACTGTTTGCGCATCGCCTGCAAAATTTTCCGCAAGCCATGCCGTTCATGTTGCACGCGCTGGATTTCTGGCTGGAAGAGCCGCGCCGCGTCGTCATCGCCGGCGATGCAAATTCCACCAGAGCGCACAAATTATTGCACGCCGCGCACTCGGTTTATCAGCCGAACACAATTGTTTTGGGGAATGCCGGGGCGGTCGAGGAATTTGCGCGCAGTCTGCCCGCAAAAAACGGCCCGATCGTCTATCTCTGCACTGGCAAGGCATGTCTGCCACCGACCAGTGAAGCCGCGAAAGTGCGGGAATTGGTGCAATAAACGCTGAGCGAGATCAATCGTTTTGCGGTAACTGTTCCCGCCTTTCGCCTCGTGGCTGCTGGATTTTGCGCAACGCCTGGCGCAACGACTCGATTTCGCGTTCGTCAGCGAGTTTCTGGCGTTCGGCCAGTTCGACGAGTTCGAGCACTTCCTCCATTTGGTCAAGTGTTTGTTTCAGCGACTCAACAATCTGTGTCACTTCTTCAATCGCCTGGCTGATGGCGGAAGCAGGAGTTTCGACTTTTCGTTCGGGCAATGCCGGCGCGTCAACCCGCGCGTCAGCTTGGGAAACCTGTTCCGTTCGACGCGGGCCGCGGCCACGGCCACCACGACGGCCACGCCGCCGTCCACCGCCCGGACCTCGCGGCTGCGCGGGAAGATTTGTTTCGGTCTGTGGCTTCTCCGGCATTTCTGGTGCGAGCATGACGCACTGCCGGACAAAAGCAAAGGCGAATTGTGATTACTTCTTCACAAAGAGCGCCAGCGAGGCGGTGTAGCTGTGCAGAAAACTCTTTTCGCCAATGGGACCGATTTCGCCGTTGCAGAAAAATCCGGCGAGGCCGAACTGGCCGAGTTGTTTTTGCACAAATTCCGCGTCGTGATTTGGCTGGTGGAAAAGATGCTTTCCACGGCCGTTGCAGCAGCAGAGGCAGCCGCCGTAAATCGGCGTGCCGGCCAGTTTTTTCTTTGCGCGCCCGAGCAGTTCGTTCATGTCCTCGGTCGCCGCCGCCGCGTCGCGCCGTTGAAACTGCATGGTCTGGCCTGTGCGCGGCAACGCGCCGACGGCCAGCACGCCGGAGCGCGGGTCGGCGCCGATGAGATTGCGCACAAGGAAATCGCCGCGATGAAAATCCTCAAGGTATTCGTTGACGACGAGGCCGATAAGCAGGTTGCCCTGCGCCTTGCGTTGTTCGTCGGGCGGAAGTTTCTGAAACGTTTCGGCGAGCACGGCATACGCGGGCCGGTTGCCGATGTGATGAATCAAATTGCGTTGCACACCCGTGAGCGTCCACGTCTCGCCGATGGGCGTGCAGCCCTGTGAAATGACGCCGGTCAACGCCACGTCGCCGCCGACCGAAACCGCCACGCCCCCATCCTCAAACAATTCGCCGTCGAGATAAACTTGGGTGAGCGGTTCGGGAACAGCGCCGCTGGCCAACCCGCCACAAACCGGCAACGGTGCGTAGGCCTCGTTCCACGAACGGATCCAACCCTCCACATCGAGGTGAAACGGATCAACGAACGCGAGCCAGCCGTTCGTGTGCGAAGGTTCGACGCCGGTTTCCAAATGCCAATACACCGCACCGTTTGCTTCTTCAACCTGCGCCTGCGTGAAGCGGAAGCCTTTCAGCTCCGCGCCGGGCAGCGAGTAAAGCGCGAGCACGAGTCCGGGCGCGTTTTCAATTTCCTGTGAACCGACGATCAGCCCGTTGCTTGAACAGCCCACCAGCAACGGAATCCGGGCGTGCACGCGCAAAATTTCCAGCGTCTGCCTGGCGTGCGGGAAAAATTTCGGCGACATGAACACCAGGCCGAGCGAGACCTGTGGCGCGAGCAGCTGGCGGCGCAGGTCTTCCGCCCACTGCCGCAGCCCGGCTTCATCGAAACCGCCCGGCCAATGGGCCGCAATGGAAAATTCGGTGTTCACATCTCCAGATTAACGCCGAAGCGCGCAATTGCAAATGCTCTGACAGCCGGAGAAACGGGTTTTGTCCGGCAGACTTTTGGCGTTATGCTGTTCCGCAGATGGCCGTGACATCAACAATGGATACTGCGCGGAGCAGACCAGACGCAACCCGCCCGCCGCGCCTGCCCGAATTGCTTGCGCCCGCCGGCGATTGGGACTGCGCCCGCGCGGCAGTCGAAAACGGCGCCGACGCGATTTATTTCGGCCTCGAACGGTTCAATGCCCGGATGCGGGCGCACAATTTCACGGAGGCCGATTTGCCGAAGCTGATGGAATTTCTGCACCGCCGGGGTGTGCACGGATACGTGACGCTGAACACGCTGGCTTTTGAAAATGAACTGGCCGACGCGGAAAAATTCCTGCGCGCGATGATTGCCGCCGGCGTGGACGCGGTGATTGTGCAGGACGTCGGCATCTGCCGGCTCATCCGCCGGCTCTCGCCGGATTTTCCGATTCACGCTTCGACGCAAATGACCGTCACCAGCGCCGGCGGGATTGAATTTGCCCGTGAACTCGGCTGCAACCTCGTCGTGTTGGCGCGGGAATGTTCCATTGCCGAAATCGAGAAGATTAACTTCGCACTTCGCACTTCGCACTCCGAACTTCCCATCGAGGTCTTCGTTCACGGCGCGTTGTGCGTGGCTTACTCCGGTCAGTGCCTCACCAGCGAAGCGCTGGGCGGACGCTCGGCCAATCGCGGCGAATGCGCGCAGGCGTGCCGGATGCCTTACGATTTAATCTGCGACGGCAAACAAGTTCCACTCGGTGACCGGAAATATCTGCTCAGTCCGCAGGATCTCGCCGGATTGGAGGTCCTGCCGGATTTGATTCGCGCTGGTGTCGCTTCGTTGAAAATCGAAGGCCGGCTCAAAACGCCCGAATACGTGGCGAACATCACGCGGATTTATCGGCAAGCGTTAAACGATCTGCGATTTACGAATGACGATTTACGCACGGAATGTAACACCGCCCGTCAATCGCAAATCGTAAATCGTAAATACTCGATGGAGATGGCGTTTTCGCGCGGACTCTACACCGGCTGGTTCGGCGGCGTGAACAATCAGGCACTTGTGCACGGCCGGTTCGGAAAAAAGCGCGGTGTTTATCTTGGCGAAATCACAAAAGTTTTGCGCGACGCGGTCTTGGTGAAACTCGTAGGCCCGCTCAAACCCGGTGACGGCGTGGTTTTTGACGCTGGCAAACCGGAGGAAAAGGAGGAAGGCGGACGGGTCTATGAAATTAATAATTCAAAATCAAAAATGCAAAATGCCGGAACCGAGTTGCGCTTCGGCCGGGGTGACGTTGATTTTTCGCGCATTCACGCCGGCGACAAACTTTGGAAGACGAGCGACCCGGAACTCGACCGCCGCCTGCGCCGGAGTTTTGAAGGCGACGCGCCCAAATTTCAACGGCCAATTGAAATGGAAGTCCACGGCGTCGCCGGTGGTTCACTTACCCTCATCGCCCGCGATGAACCTGGCCACGTCGTTCAACTTGATTCGGTCAAGTCGCTGGCCAAAGCCGAAAAGCGGCCGCTGACGGCCGAACGTTTGCGCGAGCAGCTTGGCCGATTGGGCGGAACGCCGTTCAAACTGGGTGAACTGAAAAACCACCTGCCGGGCGAAGTTTTATTGCCGGTGAGCGAACTGAATCGCCTGCGGCGCGAAGCCGTGGCGGAATTGGAAAAATTGCGCGCCCGACCGAAGCGATGGCAGTTCAACGTAGGACAGGCTTCCAGCCTGTCTCTCTTATCAATTCACCCGGTATCCGGAAACAAAAACCAGAAGCATACCGAAGTCAGAGACAGGCAGGATGCCTGTCCTACGTTAATAGTTCTCGTCCGCTCTTTCGCACAACTCGAAGCCGCGTTGAAATGCGGCGTGGAGACAATTTACTGCGAATTTGAGGACCCGAAGAGATACCGCGAGGCGGTGGAACGAGCACGTGACGTGTGGCGCGTGGCGGGTGACACAAATTCCCCGTCACTTGCCACCGGCCACTCGTCACCCGCCATCTTCGTGGCTCCCCCGCGCATTTTCAAAACGGGCGAGGAATGGATTTTACAACAGGTCCGCTCCTGCAACGCCGACGGCTACCTCGTCCGCAATTACGATCACCTGAAATTTTTCGCAAACGACCGGCGGCGGGGTGATTATTCGTTGAACGTAGCCAACCGGCTCGCGGCGGATTATTTCAAAAACCAATTTGGACTGGAGCGCCTCACGCCGTCGTATGATTTGAATTTTCAGCAACTCGATGCGCTGCTGCGCGCCACGCCGCCGGAATGGTTTGAGGTGACGATTCATCAGCATATGCCGATGTTCCACATGGAGCACTGCGTGTTTTGCGCGTTCCTGTCCAGCGGCACGGATTATACGAATTGCGGCCGGCCCTGCGACCGGCATGAGGTGAAGTTGCGCGACCGAGTGGGCGCGAAGCATGGATTGAAGGCGGACGCCGGCTGCCGCAACACGGTGTTCAACGCCCTGCCGCAGACCGGGGCGGAATACGTGGCGAAGATGATCGAACTCGGCGTGCGGCATTTCCGCGTCGAATTTTTGGATGAGCCGGCGGAAACCGTCGAGCGCACCATCGCCCGTTACCGGCAACTTTTGCGCGGCGAAATCAGCGGAACCCAATTGTGGCGCGAACTGAAACTGATCAACCGGCTTGGGGTCACCCGCGGGCAGATTGGCAAGTTGTAGCGTTCGGCCTGTGGCCGAATCATTTCGGGCCAGAGGCTCGACACTACATTGTTTTTATTTCAACCACGGCGCGATTTTCTCGCCGGACCAGATTTCTTTAACGGCCTGGCGTTCGCGCGCAACGGTGGCATGTTGGCCGTTCACCAGGATTTCAGCAGCCAACGGCCGCGCATTGTAATTCGACGCCATGACAAAACCGTAGGCGCCAGCGCTCAAAAGCGCCAGATAATCGCCCTCGCCGACCTTCGGCAGCGGCCGGTCCTTGCAAAAATAATCGCCGGATTCGCAAATCCCGCCAACGACATCAGCCTTCACCGACGCGCCACTGCGCCGCGTGAGCGGCACGATTTCGTGGTAGGCGTCGTAAAACGCGGGGCGGATCAAATCGTTCATCGCGGCGTCCACGATGACGAAGTTTTTTCTGCCGGTACGTTTCACATATTCGACGCGCGTGACGAGGATGCCGGCGTTGCCGCAAATGAACCGGCCCGGCTCTATCAAAATGCTCAGCTCCAGCGGTTGCAGGAGCGGCAGCAGCCGCGCCGCATATTTCTCCGGCGTCAGAATGTTCCTGGCCGCCGGCGATTGCCACCAGCCCGCTGCGCCGCTCGCCAACGCGGGTTGATAAACGATGCCCAGGCCGCCGCCGATGCTGAAAAATTCCAGCGCGTATTTTTCCTGCAAACGCCGCACGAGCGGCAGGACCTTCCGCACCGCTTTTTCAAACGGCGACACGGTGGCAAGCTGTGAGCCGATGTGCATTTGGACTCCGCGCAGGCGCAGGTTTTTCAAGCCGGCGGCGCGGGCATAGACGCCTTCGACGTGTTCGAACTGGATGCCGAATTTGTCCGCGTAGGTGCCGGTGGTGATTTTGGCATGGGTATGCGCGTCCACATTCGGGTTCACCCGCACGGCAATGGGCGCGATTTTTTTCAGGCGCGCGGCAATGCGGTTGATGCGCGCGATTTCCGGCTCGCTCTCGACGTTGAACGAATAAATCCCCCGACGCAGGGCAAATTCGATTTCCACCTCCGTCTTGGCCACGCCGGCGAAAACGCACTGGCGCGGGTCGCCGCCCGCCGCGATGACACGCTGCAATTCGCCGGCGCTCACCACGTCGAAGCCACTGCCGAGATTGGCCAGCACACGCATGACCGAAAGGTTGGAATTCGCCTTCATCGCGAAACAAACCAGATGGTCAAGCGGCGCGAGCGCCCGATCCAGTTTCTGAAAATGGTCCGTCAGCGTGCGTTGCGAATAGACATAAAGCGGCGTGCCGAATTTGCGCGCGAGCGATTCGACGGCGACGCCTTCGCAGAACAGCTTGTTGCCAACGTAACGAAAATGGTGCATGACACCGTGAGTTTAAGCTTCAGGGTTCAAAGTTCAACCCCGAAGGTTTGAAGTTCAAGGTCGAGAAATAAAAAACCCGCCGATGAATGCCGGCGGGCGAAGGAAACAATTTGCTTTTACGGCTCCGCCAGAATTTTGGCGCGCTCGGCGTGATACTGTTCCGGCGTAATTTGGTCGGCCTGGTATCTTTCAAGCAACGCTCGAAGCTGTGCTTCCTTGGCGGCGGAAATCGGCAGCGGCGGCGCTTCAATCGGCCTCAGACCCAGTTCCTTTCCGGGAAAGTTTGCGTTGATCTGGTTTGCCGGCGGCATCACCTCTGGCTTGACTGCGGGCGGAGCGGGCTTTACCGGGCTGATGGCAACGGGCCGAGTCTGCGGCGCGGCGGGCTTGACTTCCGATGTGGCAGGTTGGATCGCCACCGGGCTCGGCGCGGGAGGCGCTGCGGGAGCAACCGCCGGAGTTGTCCAGTTCTGTTGGTTCAGTTCGGACATTTTTTGTTCCAATGCGGCCCGCGCCTTGGCTTGGGCTTCAGCATCGGGAGTCGCCGGCGTTGTTTGGACCGCTTCCGTGGCCGGCATGGGTTTCTTTTTAGGAGCCGGAACTGCCGGTCGCGCGTGAGCAGCGGGGGGCCGAAGCACGACTACGTTTTTCGGCTGGCTTGGTTGTGCCGGCGTGGCGCCGGAGGGAATGACCACAATCGGCGGCGGGGCGGGCTGGGCCGGTTGCGCTTCCAGCGTGTTCATTTTTTCCATCAATGCCGCGCGCGCGGCGGCTTGGGCCGGAGTGTCCTCCGCCCGGACGGTGTTGAAACTCGCACAAAAGGCAACCGCGCAAACCGCAGGAAATAGCTTGGAAATTTGCATATTGCTTTTCTACGCCAATTTCCCGCCGGATGCAACAGCTTTTCCGGGCGACGGAAGCAAATTCCGCCATGCCTTTGGGAACGGACTGGCCAGGATCGAGCGTGCCACAATCCCGCGTACTTCCTCACGGGAAACTTTGACGCGCTGCTGCAGCTCAATCACGTTTGCCGCGCGCAGCTTTTCAATCGTCCGCACGCCAATCAAAATGGGCCACGCACACGCCAGCCGCACGCGAAATTGGCCAAATGGCAGCGTGTTTGTGTAAGTCCAGCCCGCCGCCAGATGCGCTTCGGCCTTGTCCAGATATCCGTGGAACAAGGGAAGAAATTTTTTCTCGTTCGCCGGCGACAACAAAACTTCGGGAATCAATCCGGCTGCGTCCAATCTTTCCGTCGGCAGATAGCAGCGGCCTTTGTGCAAATCCGCCGGCAGGTCGCGCAAGATGTTCACGAGCTGCAATCCCTTCCCTAACCGGACGCCGAGTTGGATTAAAAAAGAATCGTCAAGCCGTTTGAAGAATCTCTCTACACCGACATCTCGTTCCCCAAATTCGATTATGAACGAATCATTCAATTTTGCATTTGGAAACAGATGCGCGCGGCACATCTTTGTCCAGAACTCGCCCACGCAGCCGGCGACGCGATACGTGTAATCATCCAGTTCAACCGCAGTTTCCAACGCGACGATTTTCTCAGCGGACGCGCCGGCAAACCGGCGCAAATCCAATTCCTGTCCGCCCATGATGGTCGTGAGGACATCGCGGACCAGTTTCAGATCGGCGGGGGAAAATGTTGGCAGCAACGTCAAACTGTCCTCGGCCTTTTCCAGCAACACCCGCTCGGCGGGCGAACCCTGCTGTTTGGCCAGTTCACCAAAATTCAGCGGTGCGGTGGACGAACCCAAAATCCGCTCCCGCAATTTGTGGAGCGCGTCGAGCCGTTGTTCAAGCGGGACAAGTTCGGTGTCGGAGATGGTGTCGGTGGTGCGCGCGAGCAGGTAGGCGAGGCCGATTTGCGGGCGCACGCGCGCGGGCAGCACGCGCAACGTCAGATAAAACGAGCGCGACGTCGCCTTGAGCAAATCACCCAGCAATTCTTTCTGCGCAGTTGGCATTTTTAGAAATTAATACAATGCGAATGAATCTCGTGGAAGGTTAGGTGAATCAGGGTTTCGTCAACTCGATCCATTTCTGCGTAACTTCCTCGTTCACGATGAGCGTCCAATCGGAAGCCGAGATCCATTTTCGTTTTCCCGTGTTCAGGTTCAACAGCCAAGTTCTTCCCCAGAAATTATTATTGTCATTGAGGACTGCAAAGCCTGTTTCAGGATCCATATCGAGGGCAATTCGTGCCCAAGCGATGCTTGTTTCTTTAACTGGTTGTGAGTTGGTTTTCGCAAAATCATAAACCAGATATTTCATTGGGCCTTCATCGTTGTGCCATCCATGCCGGGCAAAAACATGGACGACTTCTCCATTGGCGAAAATGGAAATTAAGCCTGAAGAGTTCGGCAATTCGGCAATTATTTTGTTAGAAAACATGAGGGCAGACACGGGGCGCACACGCGTTCCACATTGTCTGCCCATATGCATAACAACAAAAGTTCTACTCCGGCGGTTGCCCCAGTGCAACCGGTAAATCATCCGAC
>JBEKJN010000051.1:0-13769 GCA_050011235.1 Verrucomicrobiota bacterium
AATTCTCGCGTATAGCCATGAATGGCTGTGGCCGCGGCTGGAATCGGGACATCGTGATTGAGGTAAATCTGAAATGGGTCTCCGTAAGGTTGCGAGCCTTCCATCAACTGCGCTGCAATTTCTATGACGTGAATCGGTGCGGTTAATCCGTCCGTTTCCGTATCCACAATTACCCAGCGTTGGCTGAGCGATAATTTTTTGGCTTCGGCTTGTGTCACGCGGAAAGTCTAGCGGTATGCGAATCAAAAGGAAAGCAGGGCAGGGCTGCGCTGCTGCGCAGCCTGAATTTCATGGATGAGCGGCAGTTAATCCCGACAGCCGGCGGAAAAACTTTTTTGACCAGATGACGAATGTGCTACTCTGCCGTCGTGCGCGGAAATTTGGCAAAGGCGTTTGAACTGACGAACACGCAGGTGTTTCGCCGGGCCGCCCTGCCCAAATCCTACACCGACCTGCTGGGCCGGAAATTGTTCCTGTTTTTGCTGACGGTGCAAGGACTGGGCGCGTTTGCGCTTATCACGCTCGGGGTCATGTTGAGAAAATCCGGCGTGGCGCGGAACGTGATTCGTCCGCGCATCCGGCAGGAAATCGCCCGCGCGGGCGTGGCGCTGCTGCCGATGTTTTTGTTTGTCGCGTTTGCGCTGGGATTTCTGGTCATCGGCCAGACGGTTTCGGCTTTGGCGCGGGTCGGGGCGACGAGTTATCTCGGCACGACGATGGTAATTGTGGTGGTGCGCGAATTGGGGCCGTTGCTGGCCGCAATGCTGGTGCTGGCGCGCGTGGGCACGGCGCACGTGATCGAACTCGGCACCGCGCGCGCGCTGGGCGAGGTCGAGGCGCTGGAGGCGCTGGGCATTGATCCGGTGCATTATTTGATTGTGCCGCGCGTCATCGGAATGGCCGTCGGCGTTTTCGCGCTGACGGTGTATTTGATCATTGGCGCGCTGGGGAGCGGATATTTATGGGCGTTTTTGCAGGATGTGCCGTTGACGCCGGGCGATTATTTCAAACAACTGGCCGAGGCGCTGGGCTGGCTGGATTTCGCGTTGCTGGCGCTGAAAACGCTCGCCTTCGGATTTTTCATCGCCATCGTGACGTGTTATCACGGGTTGGCGCAACCACTGCGACTGGAGGACGTCTCGCGTGTGGCGGTGCGCGCGGTGACGCAGGGCGTCATCGTTTGCATGCTGATTGACGCGCTGTTCATCGTGCTTTACCTGCTGACATGAACGAAAATCAAAACATAGCGGCCATCGAAATGCGCGGCGTCAGCGTCGCCACGATGCGCGACATCAGTTTCATGGTGGTGGAGGACGTGAACTGGACGGTTGCGCTGGGTGAATTCTGGGTTATCGCCGGGCAACAACATTCGGGCAAGAGCGATTTTTTGAAGATGACCGCCGGGCTGATGGCGCCGGTGAAGGGCAGCTACAAACTGTTCGGGATGGAAACGCAGTCGTTCGGCGAGGCGGAACTGGCCGAGCGGTTGCGGGTGGGATTTGTCTTTGAAGGCGGCCAGTTGTTCAATCGTCTGACGATCCGGGAAAATGTGGCGCTGCCGCTGCAATATCATCGTGATTTGCCATCCGCCGCGACGGCGCAGGAAGCGCAGACGCTGCTGGAACTGATGGAATTGACACCGCTGGCCGATATCACGCCGCCGAACATCAGCGACAACTGGCTCCAGCGCGCGGCGCTGGCGCGGGCGCTCATCCTCAAGCCGGAAGTGCTGTTGCTGGACAATCCGCTGGGCCGGCTCGGCGGGCGGCATTTGCAATGGTGGCTGCGTTTTCTCGACCGGCTCTGGCGTGGATACGAGTGGTGTGGCGGCAAGCCGATGACGCTGGTCGCGACCACGGACGATTTGCAGCCTTGGCAGAACGCGCAGCGAAAGTTTGCGCTATTGCGCGACAAGAAATTTTTCCTGCTTGGTTCGTGGAAAGAGGTGGCATCTGCCAACGACCCCGTCGTAAAAGAATTGCTGGCCGTCCCGGTCGAGTTGGCCTCTTAATCTTCATCCAATCGGTCGGCGATTATGATTAAGATTAGGATTAAGACAAAACCAGGCGTCGTGCGTAGTTGAAATTGAAACAATTTAGCACAACAATCTAAAAAATCATGGCACTCCAAGATTTGACTCCGCAACTGCGCACGCGCCTGAGCCGCATGGAACGCGCGGTGGGCTGGTTTGTATTTCTGGCGACGGCGCTGCTGCTGTTCGGCTTCGGCTATTACATTTACCACACGGCGGAGCGAAAGGGCTGGTTTGTCATCAAGGCGCCATTTCATACTTATGTCCAAAGTTCGGCGGGTTTGAACGTCGGCGACCTGGTTTACATGATGGGATTTCCGGTCGGGGAAATCACCCGCGTTTTCCCGATGAAGCCGTATGAGCCACACAATGTCGAAGTTGATTTTGAAATCCGCGAGCCGTTTTTCCGTTATCTCTGGACCAGCGGGTCGTATGTGAAGATCAACGCCGCCGGATTTCTCAACCAGCGGCAGCTTGAAGTCACGCGCGCCACGACAAACGGCTATGCAGTTGTCGTCACGCAACCGGTTTTCGTAAAGACCATTGACGAATTGAAACAGCTGGTCACGGACGAGCCCGACCAATGGCAACTCTCGCAGGATGTCTTCGATGCCAGTTCCAACATCGTCTTCCATGCTTACGACACATTGACGGAATCGAATCTGCAAGTCATCGCGGCGATGAAGGTGGATTCCCTCTATGCCTACAACAATCTGGAAAAGGACAAACATTCCATCGTGGCGTCATGGGATGGACGTTTTCATCATTACAAAATTTTCAAGCCCGGCGATGATACCGCCTGGCTGCGCGCCGTGGAGACGCCGCCCATTTCCGACCAGTTGCAGGCGATGGTCACGCAGGTGCAGACAGCATTGCCGAACATCCTGGCCTTGACCAATAAACTCGCCGTCATACTGGACAACTCGGCGAACGCCACGTCGAATCTCAACTCAACGCTGGTCGAAGCGCGGCCGATGATTACGAATTTCGCCCTGGTGAGCGCGCAACTGCGCGAGCCGGGCGGCCCGCTGGTTTGGGCGCTGGGCACGAATGGAAATCAGCAGTTGCAGGGCGCACTGACCAATGCCAACGCGCTGCTCGCCAGCACGGACACCAATTTGACCACGATTCTCCTTCAACTTGCCGACATCACCAGCAACCTCAACGCGCAGGTGCAGGCCAGCACGAACATGTTAAGCACCATTTCCAAGACGGTTTCCGACGCCGACGATTTTGTCCAGGGATTGAAACACCACTGGTTGTTGCGCTCCGCGTTCAAGACCAAGGCGACCAACGCGCCGCCGGCAAAGAAGAAGTGATAATAGCGTGTTGGCGCACGGTTTTTCATTCCGAAAAACCGCGGTGCGCTGGCTCACGGCAGCGGCGGGTGGGTCACTGTTTCAGCAGGAGGGCCAGACCTGCGGCGCACAGGAGCACAAAAAAAGCGATGACCGTGCCGTCGAGCAGACCGAACCGCGCTTGTTCGGACCGGTTGGCTGGAGCGAGCGTGGAATGAATGAAATTCACACCGCTCTTTCTGTTAACGGTGAATGCAATTTTAGCCATGCCGGCCTTTTAGCATCATTTGGGCCAATCCCCGTTGTGGCGCCGGGCGACTTGCTTTGGAACAAAACAGTCCGGGGATTTGACACGAAAACAGCCGGAACGCGTGAAGTTCACGCGGGCTGTCCCAAAAACCGGCGCAGGCGTTTGAGCATGGTCTGGGCGAAACGTTCGTAGGGGGCGAGGGGACGGCCGTAGGTTTTGATTTCGTCAACCGCCGTCAGCGTCATGCAAAAATCGAGGTCGTGAAAGCTGCGCCCGTGTCTGACCACTCGCCGAAGCCAGCGGCTCAAATCGGTGATTTCCTCGATTTCATCATCGCAACCGGGATGAAGCGACATGTGCCATTCGTCACGGCGCAGAAAGCCTTCGCTTTCGCCTTTGCTGTCAAACCACGAATCACACAGCAAAAGGCAGAGGGATTGGCCGCGACAGACACCGACCTGGTAAAAAACGATGCGCGCATTCGTTCCGGAGAAATGATCAAACGCGATTTCCAGCGCGTCATCCGGCGGCGGCGTGAACCGGGTTTGAAAGGCAAAATGAAAACCGCCCTGCGCCACACGCGATTTTTCCAGGCACAAGTTTTCTTCGAAAAGCCAGAGCAGGTTCGTCGGGAGCCGGTGCCCGGCCAGCAGCTTTTTCCAGGCGTCGAGTGCTTCCCCCAATTTCGGGCGTGTGAACGGGTTGGCCTTAGTCATGAAAATAGTTTATCCATTGCTTTTCAAAAACCAATCCACAAATTTCGGGATGCCTTGCTCGATTTTGACGCGCGGGTGGTAGCCCAGTCTGGCGCGCGCCTTGGAAATGTCGGCAAACGTGATGGGCACGTCGCCGGGCTGCACCGGCTGGCGGTCAACCACGGCCTTTTTGCCGAGTGATTTTTCGAGCAACTCGATGAGGTGAGTCAGCTTCACCGTCTGCGATTCGCCGAGGTTGAAAATTTCATAGCCGAATTCCTTTTGCGTGCAGGCAATGATGCCATCGAGCGTGTCGGTGATGAACGTGTAATCGCGCGCGGCGCTGCCATCGCCGAAAACCGGGATCGGTTTGCCGGCGCTGATGAGCTTCGCAAATTTGTAAATGACGAGGTCGGGCCGCTGGCGCGGGCCATAGACGGTGAAAAGGCGCAGCACCGCCACGTCCATTTTATAAATGTGATGCCAGACGTGGCCAAGCGCCTCGCAGGCCAGCTTGCTCGCGGCGTAGGGCGACACGGCGGAGAAAATCGGGTCGCTCTCGCCGAACGGCGTTTTGGAATTCACGCCATAAACCGACGACGACGAGGCGATGGTGATTTTTTTAACGCTATGCTTGCGCGTGGCTTCGAGCACGTTGACCGTGCCTTCAACGTTGACGCGCTGGTAGAGCGCCGGGTCGGCGAGGCTGGGCCGCACGCCCGCGCGCGCGGCGAGGTGGATGACCTGGTCAAACTTGACCGACGAAAAAACTTCGTCGAGCGCGGCACAGTCGCTGATGTCGCCGTGGACGAATTCAAACGGTTTGGCTCGCCCCGTGGAATCGGCCGGGCTGCCTGCCATTGCGGGGTCCTGGACCGAGTTATTCCACGGGGCGAGCGCTTGGACTTCGCGGAGGTTGCGGCGTTTGAGTTGCGGATCGTAAAAATTATTGAGGTCATCAAACGCCCAGACGGCGTGGCCATCGCGCAGGAGCCGTTCGCAAACATGCGAACCGATGAAACCTGCGCCGCCGGTGACCAGAAAATTCATGGCCGAACGCTAACAATCCGGGCGCGGGCTGTCGAGTGTGCAGGAATTTGGGTAGTGCCCTAATTTGAAAAAATTACTCGCATTTGTTGCATCCTACTCGACTCAAAATGTGAACAAACCCCTAAAAAATGTTGATAATTTCCACTACCCAAAAACCCAATTCCCCAATGATTCTGAATAACAGTCTGTGAATAGGGGTGAATAACTCGTGAATAAAAAAGAATAAGTCATGATTGCGTAAAAAACCACCTTACCCAATAGTCATCCTGCCGAGCCTAAAACTCGTGCAGGTAAAACGCGAATACATACACATCGGCTTGGCGTTTGGACTCCATGCTCTGAATGTTTGTCTGTTCATCCCAAGATCGGGTTTTCCGAATCTGAAAAATTATCATGGACAGCTTTTTTTGAGGCCAACTCTGAATATAAGCTGCCGACTTAACTTCAATCTTCAATCCCGCTGGCGTCGTGAGGTCAAACGAATCCCATTCATATCCCACAATGATAAAGAGGGATTCCACTGTTGCCAATATTTGCCCTCGGCCCTAAAAACATCAACAATTTTGCCCAAAGTCCAAATTAAGACACTGCCCAAAACTTTCTCCTCGACGCAAAGCGACAGGTTGACAACGGTGGGAAATCCCACCACAGTAGCGTCATGCCGACATTGACACTTGAACGTCCCAAACGGAAACCACGCCTCACGGTCGTGGAAGCTTATGACGTGGCCGCCGATGCGAAGAAGCGCATCAGTTTGCGCAAAGCCAGGACCAAGTATTTTCACGTCAAGGCGCTGTCGAACGGCTGCTTTTACCTGGAGCCGCGCGTGCTGGTATCGCCCCAGGCCATTTCCGCCCGTTCCCTCAAGATGCTGGACAAATCAGCGGCCAATTTGAAAAAGGGGCTGGCTTCGGCTCCCATTGACCTGTCGGCATTCATCGAGGCTTGAAGGGATTCAATGGCTTTCAACATCCGCATGGGGTTGCCGGAAATGGCGGCGTTATGGAACGATCTCTCAACCCGCAAGCAGCAGGGAAAACTGGACAAGGATGAAGAAAAGTTTTTCAAGAAGCTGGTCAAAGCCTTCGGCTATCTCGGCCAGAATCCCCGGCACAACAGTCTGGCGTCACACGAAATTGACGACCTGACCCGCAAATACGGGTTCAAGATTTTCCAATCGTATCTCGAAAACAACACGCCGTCAGCCGGTCGGATGTTCTGGGCCTACGGCCCGGACAAGAAAGACATCACGGTGCTGGCCATTGAGCCACACCCGGAGGACCAAAAACGCGGGGCTTACCAGCGCATTAAATTGTCCTCTTTGCCATCGGCAAAGACAAAACCGTAAAACGGTTACTGCCATTGACAGCTTTATTGGCGATTGAAGAACGTGAAGTGATGCCAACCCCGCCTTGACACGAGGCGTTTCATGGCTATCCTCGCACGCTCCGGTTTTTCTCCCGGAAGGACGCTGAATAATTTATGAAACGCCAGTATCAACCATCGAAAGTCCGGCGCAGACGGCAGCACGGATTTCTTGCCCGCAAATCCAGCAAAAGCGGCCGCGCCACGTTGCGCAACCGCCGCCGCGAGGGCCGCAAACGCCTGACGCCCGTTTAATCCCGTCATGCCCGCCCAGTCCCCAGACGCTCCCGCAAAGCGGGACCAGACGCTCCCGCAAAGCGGGACCGGACGCCTGCGGCTGGGACGCAAATCGCGTCTTGGCCAAAACCGCGATTTTGCGCGCGTCCGGCAGCAGGGCCAGCGGCTCGCGCAGGGCTGTCTCATCGCCAACTGGAACAAACTGCCTGTAGGCGCAGCGCCCAAGCTCGGCGTCGTCACGAGCCGGAAAATCGGCGGCGCGGTGGCGCGCAGCCGCGCGCGGCGTCTGCTCCGTGAAAGTTTCCGGCAGCATCAACATGAATTGTCACAGCCCGTTGAACTTGTCCTTGTCGCGCGGCCTTCGATTGCCGGGCGCGGTTTCGCCGAGGTGGAAAGGGATTTGCTCACCGCGCTGAACCGCGCTGGTATTTTGAGAATGACCAATTCCTAAATCCGAATGACTAAAGAAATCCCAATGACCAATCCCGAAAAATCCGGGCGCGTGGCTGAAGTTGTTTTGTCATTGGCACTTTGTCATTCGTTAGTCATTAGGGCTTTGTCATTCGTCATTCTTCTCGCCATTCGCGTTTATCGCTGGACAATTTCGCCAGCGCAGATTTTTTTGTTCGGGCCGACCGGCGGCTGCCGTTTCACACCCACCTGCTCCGAATACGCGATGGAAGCGATTCACACGCACGGCGCCATCACCGGCGGCTGGCTGGCGACAAAGCGGATTTGCCGCTGCCATCCGTGGGGCGAAGGCGGGTACGATCCGGTGTCCAAAAAAAAATTCGGAATCCGGAATCCGAAATTCGGAATTTAATTTCTCATGGACCGCACTGGCATCACCGTTGTCACGCTCTGCGCCATTCTGCTCGGCTTGTGTTTTTACGAGCAGCAAAAGTATAACTCGCATTTGCTGCCGCCACAAACAGGCACGAACGCGCCGGCAACAGCCCAAGCGACAACGGCAAATGGCAACGCCATTTCGCCCGCCTCAACCGCGGCCCCGGCCTTCTCTTTCGACACCAACATTCCAGAGCAGACGATTGTGCTGACGAATAAGCGCGCGCGTTACACGTTCACGTCGCGCGGTGGCGGATTGAAGCTGGTTGAGTTGCTGGACTACCCCGAAACCATTTCCGCGCGCTGGAAAATTCAAAACACAACCTTGGGCAACGGCGTGGCCACGTTGAACACCCGCGCGCCCGTGCCGGTGCTGGCGATTTTGGGTGATGCCGGTTTCGTCGGCGACGGCAATTTCACTTTGACGAAAACCGATGATGGGGTTCGCGCCGAGAAATCGTTCACCAACGGTTTGCGGCTCGTGAAGGAGTTTCATCTCAGCTCGAATTATCTGGTGAACGCCAGCGTGCGGCTGGAAAACGCTTCGGACCAACCGCTCGCGCTGCCGGCGCAGGAACTGGTGGTGGGCACGGCGACGCCGATGGGGCCGGACGACAACAACTATTCCATGTACGAAGGCGCGATGTGGTTTGATGGCGCGAGTTCGCACGACAACCCGTTCTCGTGGTTTTCGGGCGCGGGCTTTGGCTGTTTTCGGGGTACGCCGCGATCGGAATATGTTGCCGGTTCGAACAACGTCGTTTGGGCGGCGGTGCACAATCAGTTCTTTGCGTTGATCGCCATGCCAACGAACAGTCCTGCGGAGCAAATCGTCGCGCGTTCCGTCACGTTGCCACTGTTCGCTAATGTCGAACCGATTCCGGGCGCGCCGCCGCCGCACGGCGTCCAGACGGCCCTGGTTTATCCGGCGCAGACGCTGGCAACCAATCAGGTCGTCGAGCGGCAAATCGTTATCTTCGCCGGGCCGAAGGAGTATCGGACGCTGGCGAACATCGGCGCGCAATTCCAAAATCACGCCGACAACGTGATGGGCTTTGGCGGGTTCTTTGGTTTTTGCGCGAAGCCGCTGCTGCTGGCGATGAACTGGCTGCACGACGTGACGAGGCTGGGTTACGGCTGGGTCATCGTGTTAATCACGATCATCATCCGGGTGGTGTTCTGGCCGTTGATGGCGAAGAGCACGCGCTCGATGAAACGGATGCAGGCGCTGGCGCCGGAAATTCAGGCGCTCAAGGAAAAATACAAGGACGACCCGCAAAAATTCACGCAGAAGCAAATGGAACTTTGGCGGAAACACAAGGTCAGCCCGATAAGCGGCTGTTTGCCAATGTTGATCCAGACGCCGGTGTTCATCGGCTTTTTCACGATGTTGCGCAGCGCCATTGAATTGCGCGGCGCCAGTTTTCTATGGGTCAAGGATTTGTCCAAGCCGGACACGTTGTTCATGATTCCGGGGGCCAATTTTCCGTTCAACCTGCTGCCGCTGCTGATGGGCGGGGCGATGCTGTGGCAGTCGCATCTGACGCCGCCGTCGCCGGGCATGGACCCGACGCAGGCAAAAATGATGCGGTACCTGCCGTTGATCTTTTTGGTGTTCCTCTACAACTACTCGGCGGGACTGGCACTTTACTGGACGGTGAACAATTTGCTGACCATTCTGCAAACCAAGCTGACGAAAAACCTGCGCGACCCCGCCACTCCGGCATTGACGCCGCCGCCAAAAAAGAAGAAATAAGGCGTAACAAACCGGCGACTTTTAACCCGCAACCCGCAACCGACCCATGCCCGCGCAACCGAAAGAAACCCTGGAAAAAATTCTGGCGTCACTCGGCTTTCAAGCTGCCGTCGAGGAACACAAGCTGGAAGAAGGCCTTTTGCTCGACGTGAAAACCGACGACGCCGGGCGGCTCATCGGCCGCCAGGGCCAGACGCTGGCCGATTTGCAATACATCACCAATCGCCTGCTCTTCCAGCAGGACCCCAACTCGCCCAAGGCGATGGTGGACGTGGGCGGCTACCGCGCGCAGGCGCGCGAGGCGCTCGTGAAAAAGGCGAAGGACGCCGCCGAAAAAGTCCGGCGCTGGGGCGACGCGGTGGAATTGGAACCGTTGAACGCCTTTGACCGCCGCGTCGTGCACCACGCGTTGAAGGACGATCCCGACGTGGAAACGCACAGTGTCGAAGTGGAAGGCTCGGACAAAAAGGCGATTTTACTCCGCCCCCGGCACTGACAACCGCGTTTCGGAGGGACGAGCTACGCGAGTCTCTCAATTTCTCGCATTCTTTTAAAAAAAGAGCGCGGATAAATTATCCGCGCTCCACATCATTTGGGGGCTCGTGTAACTCGTCCCTCCGGTTACTGGTCAATGATGGTCAGCTTGTACACCGGCGAAAAGGCGCTGTTGGGCTTGGGCACCTGGCCGAAAGTGTTGTAGCGGTAATCGAATTTGAAACGATAGCTGACGGAATTTGTCCCCGGCGGCACCGGCACGAAACCGTCCCAACGATTTTGCATCATCGGCACCTGGCGCATCGGGTAAAGCACGCCGTTGACGAGCACGCAAGGCTGGATGCTCTGCCAGCGCAGCGATTGCTGCGAGGAATTGAAAGCGACTTCGACCGGATAAAGGTTGTTGGGATTGCGCGGCTGTGCCAGCGGCGTCAGGCGCGTGAACGTGGTGGCGCAACCGGTCAGCAAAAGGAGCGGCAGAACTGCCAGAAATTTCTTTAACATAATCATACATCCTGGCATAAGCGCCGTTGGTTTGTAAAGTTGGATTTCAACGCTTGAACCATGATTCAGTTTCGGATATTGCTCCGCCAGTTTATGGATTCCCCGAATCAGGCCCACATGAACTTTCGCAATTACCGGTGGGTCATTTGCGCCTTGCTGTTGTTCGGCACGACGATCAACTACATGGACCGGCAAATTGTGGCGTTCTGCAAAGACCTGCTCGATCAGGAGTTGCACTGGACCAACGAACAATACGGTATGGCCAACTCGGTTTTCCAGATCAGTTATGGTCTGGGGCTGCTGGGCTTCGGTTGGTTTGTGGATCGGTTCGGCACGAAAATCGGCTACTCGATTTCCATCGTCGGCTGGAGCATCGCGGCGGGGGCCTATTGGTTTGTCCATAGTGTGACGGGGTTCCTGGCGACGCGGTTCTGGGTCGGCCTCGGTGAATCGGGGAATTTCCCGAGCGCCATCAAGGCCACCGCGCTGTGGTTCCCGAAACGCGAGCGGGCGCTGGCGACCAGCATATTCAATGCGGGGCCTAACGTTTCCGGCGTGCTCGCGCCGGCCTTGATTCCCTATCTTGCCTATCAGCTTCATTTTGGCTGGCGCGGTGTGTACCTTGTCGCGGCTCTGGCCGGTTTTGTTTGCCTGGTGCTGTGGCTGGTGCTTTATCAGGTGCCGGAGAAGGTCAAACGCCTGAATCCCGCCGAAATGGAGCACATTCTGAGCGATCGCGACCATGTTCAACCACAACAAAAAATGCCATGGGCCAGTCTGATCGGCTATCGTCAGACGTGGTCCTTTGTCGTGTGCAAAGTGTTGACCGACCCGGTCTGGTGGTTCTATCTGATCTGGCTGCCGGATTACTTCAACAAGACGCGCGGTTTGGACGTGAAACACAGTTGGCCGCATCTGATCACGATTTACACCATCATCACCGTGTTGAGCATCTTCGGCGGCTGGGTAACCGGTCATCTCATCAAAAATGGCTGGACGGCGACGCGCGCGCGCAAGACCGGCCTGTTCATCTTCGCGTTGTGCGTGCTGCCGATTGTGATTGTGACGCGAGTCGGCGACTGGACGGCCGTGTTCATCATTGGATTTGCGGCGGCGGCACACCAGGCATGGTCCGCCAATCTGTTCACGACGGTTTCCGACATGTTTCCGAAGAAAGCCGTAGCGTCGGTCATCGGCATCGGCGGCCTGGCGGGTGCGTGCAGCAGTTTTTTCTTCCCGAAGTATTGCGGGCGGATCCTGGATCACTTTTCCAAAACGCAACACGAGACGACCGGTTACGCGATTCTGTTTGCCGTTTGCGCTTCGGCTTACCTGATCGCCTTTGGATTGAACCATCTCTGTGCCCCGAGCTACGAACAGGTCCACATCAAGGGCACCTGATTAAAACATCATGGCTTCAGGCTTTCGCCATTATCGCTGGGTCATTTGCGCCCTGCTGTTCTTTGCCACCACGATTAATTACATTGACCGGCAAATCCTGGCGCTGCTGAAGGAGACACTGGACCGGGAAATTGGCTGGACCAACGAACAATTCGGCTGGGTGAACGCCTCGTTCCAGCTTGCCTATGCGTTGGGTCTGATCGTCTTTGGCTGGTTCGTTGACCGGTTCGGCACCAAGGTCGGCTACGCCGTTTCCATCGCCGCGTGGAGTCTGGCCGCGATGGGGCACGCGCTGGTGGGCACGTTCCGCGGCTTCATTTTCGCGCGCATTGGCCTGGGTTTCAGCGAAGGCGGCAATTTCCCTTCGGCCATCAAGGCCGTGGCGCTGTGGTTCCCCAAAAAGGAACGCGCCTTGGCCACGAGCATTTTCAACGCGGGCGCCAACGTCGGCGCCATCATCGCCCCGGCCTTCATTCCGTGGGTGGCCAGCACCGATTCTGCGTGGGGTTGGAAGGCGTTCTGCCTCAAACACGGCTGGGACCGATCGCTGCCGTGGCTCGGGCACACTTGGGGCTGGCAGGCGGCGTTTGTCGCAGCGGGCCTCCTCGGCTTTTTGTGGCTGTTTCTTTGGGGGCCGTTGTACAATGTGCCGGAAAAAATCCGCCTCAGCATGGCGGAGCTGCAACATATCCGCAGCGATACGGATGAATCGGCCAATCAACCGAAAATGCCGTGGTTGAGCCTGCTGGGTTATCGGCAGACGTGGTCATTCGTCGTTGCCAAATTCCTGACGGACCCCGTCTGGTGGTTCTTCCTGATCTGGCTGCCCGATTACTTCAACAAAACGCGCGGCCTCAACATCCAGCACAGTTGGGTCCACATCGTGACGATCTACTCCATTGTGACGGGGCTGAGCATTTTCGGCGGCTGGGTCACGGGATTCCTGACGAAGCGCGGCTGGACCATCACCCGCGCCCGCAAGACCGGCATGTTCGTGTTCGCCCTGTGCGTGCTGCCGGTACTCGTCATCACCCTGGTCGGTGACTGGACCGCAGTCATGCTCATCGGTCTGGCCGGGGCGGCGCACCAGGCGTGGTCGGCCAATCTGTTCACGACCGTGTCCGACATGTTCCCGAAACGGGCGGTGGCTTCCGTGGTGGGGATTGGCGGCATGGCCGGCTCGATTGGCGGGTTCCTGTTCCCGATTTTCACCGGCGCGATGCTGGACCACTTCAAAGCCGCGGGCAATATTACGGCAGGTTACGCCATCCTGTTCGGCATTTGCGCCGCCGCCTATCTCATTGCCTTCGGATTAAACCATGTTCTGGCGCCCAAGTTCGAGCCGGTTGAAATCAAAGGCGCCTGAATCCCTTCGCGCGCGAAAAAACAAAGCGAAAGTCCGCCGGACTAAACCCCGCTGAACACGGCAAAGCCGCCGTCTATCGGAATGACCACGCCGGTCACAAAACCCGAGGCTTCATCCGAGGTCAGCCACAGCAGCGCCCCGACCAAATCCTCCGGGACACCGAACTTGCCCATCGGCGTGTGGGCGAGGATGGTGTCGGCGCGCGGGGTCCAAGTGCCATCCGGCTTGGTCAGCAAGGTGCGGTTCTGGTCCGTGAGAAAGAAACCGGGCGCAATGGCGTTGACGCGGACGCCGACCTTCGAGAAGTGCACCGCGAGCCATTGCGTTAAGTTGCTGACTGCCGCCTTCGCCCCGCTGTAGGCCGGGATTTTCGTCAACGGCCGGAACGCGTTCATCGAGGAGATGTTGATGACGACGCCCCTGCCTTTGCCGGCCATCTCGCGTGTGAACGCCTGCGTCGGCAACAACGTGCCA
>JBEKJN010000052.1:0-13768 GCA_050011235.1 Verrucomicrobiota bacterium
ACGCTGCAAATGTTTCCGGCTCCCCATGTTTTGTTTGTTGTCGAGAAACCCGCAAACGATGAAAGACATTGGAAAGAGTTTTGCGACAATTTGGATAAATCAGACGCATGGCCTGAAATAAAAGAACAACACCTGACCAAGCCTGAACAAAGGCTTTCTGAAAACATTTGGCTGATTCCCTTAAAAACTGACTTGCCGTTTTTGGCGGAACTGGTTTCGGCTGCAAAGCCAAAATTTCCCTGCAAATTTGTTCTGCTTGCTGACGCGCCGCAGTGGATTTGTCTTGGACAAAAAACCCCGGCGATACCTGCCGCAGAAAGCCGCTCATAAAACACCGCCTTGAAAACCCTCGTTTTCATTGGTGTTTTTTAGGGTAACTTTGTCAGTAAGTCCCCTAATTTGGACGGTGGTTTGCGACGACACAACCCATGGCCAGCAATGGCCTGAATTTCAGCCTGTAGGTTTTCCTGGGGCTTAACGGACGGATAGAAGCTTCGACGAACCTGGTGAACTGGGTGACGCTGACTAATTTCGTCGGCACCAATGCCACCATCTATTTCCGCGACGCAGCCGCCACCAATCTCAATCAACGATTCTATCGGGCAGTGACGCCGTGATTTCCGATTGCCCGGGGGAAAACGCCGGCCGGAACACTGCCAGCAAAAGGGAATGCGTTTCTGGCTGACCGGGCTGGCGAATCGCGGCTTTCCGCTGCGGTGCGACAAATCCGGTCAATTATCCGCCAAAATCCGGCGAGGGTAATGTCCTGATTCGGTGGTGGCGGTGCTGCCGCACCGCCATGCGCCGCAGCGTACTCACCAACCTCAAATCAAGAACAGTTTGAAATTATGCTGTTGGTTCCGGGCGGTGTCAGGCGGCATGGCCGTCTTTCGGCTTTCCTACCAATGACGCGAGCTTTTTATCGGTTGCATTCATGTCCGTCATTCCTTGGGATTGGATGGGCTTGGTCACCGGTGCCATCCCTTCTTCTTGCGCATGGGAATGAGGAGAAATCCTCGACGCCTCCGGGTAAGCCCGGCGTATCAATAATCCGCCGCCAATCAGCCACCAGGCAACGGCCAGGTTAAATATTATGGGCAAAATTGTATTTAGGAGGTCGCTTTTACCAGCAGTCTCAATCGCTCCGAAATCCAGTAGCAGTGGCACGGCGCTTAAACCGAGATAGAGAAAAACGAGTCCTAAAAGCCGGACTGCCAGGCCGAAGATGTCCTTGAATATGTCTCTTGGTTTCATGGCGCGCTGAATCTGTGCGTACTTAAGTTGAATGCGTTCACCGTTGGCGGTGAGTATAAAAGGCGCCTTTGACGTGTTCAAGCACCATCCCTTTTTGCGACAAGTGACTGGAATCATTTCGTCTTAGACACACCCGGCTGGATTCGTTAATTATTGGCCCCATGTTTTTTTGCCCGAGCTCTGGCAGCCGAGTTCGTCCAGGTGGAAATGCAGGCCGGTCCATCTGGCTTGTTTTACTGGCCCTGCAAGCCTTCCCCTTGACGAGCGCTGCGCTCCCCGGACGTCTGGTCGTGGCCCTGGATGGCATTGCGTACCGCGACATGAAGGCCCTGCAGGAAGGGATCACTTGCACAAACCTTTGGGGAAGCCGGTTCCAGCGTCAGGCTTTCAGTTCCAGTGAAGGATACTTTCCGGTCAGCCGCCTGGTCTCAACGTTTCCCTCCACGAGCGATGTCGCGTGGACCGATATTTTTGGGGATCGCCCGCTGCCGGGTTATCAACGCACTTATTTCAGCGTGGCGGCCAATTCGCAAATTTCCGTCAACAGCGTCACCACCTCCATGGAACACGAAAGGCAGATGGACTGGGATTTGGACAATGGTTTCCTTCGTTCGATGGGTTACCTCTATCCGGTTCACACGTTTGAACACGAGATGCATGGATTGGTCAAAGACTTTTTCAACACCAAAAGCGGGGCTGCCAGCTACTACGTCTATATTCGTTCGTCGGACGACGCCCAGCACATGGATCGCGACATTTTTGCCGTGCTTTGCCAGCTTGATAAGCAGCTCCAGGAGTTGCGCGCCCGTTATCAGGCACGGGAGGGACGGGACCTTCAAATTGTGATTCTCTCGGATCACGGGCACAATCACGCCGGTCCCGGCAAGCGCGTCGAGGTTCGGGCCTTTCTGGAAAAGGCCGGCTACCGGATTGCAAAATCCATCGAGCAGACAAATGACGTTGTCCTCCCGACGGCCGGGATCGAGAGCTGGGTGGAAATTCATAATGCCCCTGCCGTAACCGAAAGACTCGTGCAACTTCTCACACAGTTGAAAGGTGTGGACTTGTTGACGGCCCCGATGCCGGATCAGACGAATCGTTTCATGGTTATGAATTCCCAAGGCGAACGGGCCATCATTGAGTGGAATCCTGCAAAGAACGCTTTCCGATATTCTACTGGGAAGGGGGATCCGCTCAACTATCGTCCGGTGGTCGAGATGCTCGCCCAAAAGAACCAGCTCGACGCCGACGGTTTTGCCACCGCCGATGCCTGGATGGCGGCGACCATGGCCAATCGCTATCCGCTGGCGCTCGAACGAATTGTCCGCGGCCTCACGCGGGTCACCCTCAACCCCGCGACCATTCTCATCAGCCTGGACAATCAATATGTCAACGCCGGATGGCTGGTCAAAAAAGGCAGCCGGCTGGTGACCTTCGGGAGTACCCATGGAGGATTGGACGACCTCAACTCGGACGGGATTGTGTTGAGCAATTTTACCCCCACCCAGGACACCTCGAGCGACCGGGTGGCCGGACTGTTCGATGATTTTCCGGGACTGCACCCTTTTCGCGCGGAGGAAAATGGCGCCGAATGGGTCACCGAAAAAGAACAAGCCCTGACACGAATCGCGCGAGTGCCGTTCGACCGGGATTACCGAACCCTGCCGGGTGACGACGTTTTCCTGCGGGTTTGGTCGCCGCAACTTGCCCGCCTGGACGTCAATACTCCGGTCGAGGCAACGATTGCGAAAGTCCGGAGTTTCTCAAACGCACAAAACCAGCGTGCAGATCCCAAACCAGCGGATGCTTCCGAACAACACCTGACTTTCAATCGCCCGATTTCCTTACTGGACGAGAGCGCTTACGAAAGAGTTTATGCGCTTTCGCCTGATCTGGTCCTGGAGCCGCAGACAGCGTATCAGATTTCAGGATGGATTCGTGACCAGGAGAAAAATATTCACCTCTTTGAATTCACTTTCCACACAGACAGCCGTGGTCGTCCGGCGGCGTACTGAAATATCGTCGTCGAGTTGCCGCAAAGCCGGTGCTCTTGAAGGAGGCTTACGGCTTGGTAGCCGCAAAGACTTTTCCTTTGCCGGCACAAATCATCTGGGCCACATACCGGCCCGAAAGCGCGGCTGATGGCAGTCCGCCGCCGGCCACCACCCAGTGGCCGGCCATGTAGAAATCCTCGAGTCCCGGCAGCGTGTAGGGGATGCGCCGTCCCAGAATGCGCGGCGTCGGCAGCCAGCCTTCGTAACTGCCCTGCCAGTTGCCGGTGTAGCGAACGAAGGTGGCCGGGGTCGCAATGTCTGACCGATCGAGGTATCGGGCCAGTCCCGGAAAGCGTTTGTCGAGGATGGCGATGATTTCCTGAACGACTCTCTTTTTTTCGGCCCGGTAACGCTGCGGATCACTCTTCTTCAAGCCGGTCCAGAACTCGTAGCTCGTCGGTAACCTGACCGTCATGACGGTGGTGCCTTCCGGGCAGAGCGCCGAATCGGAACCAAACGTCTCGACTTCCAGACGGTCGTGCCGCGTTTCATCGTCCACGCGCAGCGGCTGGCGTAGGGGCAGATTGAGTGTGTGTGGCGCGTCCGGGAAGATCTTTTTTATTCCCAATGAAACCTGGATGATGGCCGGGAACGGCCGGCAATTCTCGTATAGGTAACGGATCTTCTTGTCCACAAAACGACCGTCCAACATTTTGAAAATCGTCGTGTGTCCGTCCGCGCAGGAAACGACAGTCGAGGCGGGAACAACCGTGCCGTCGTCGCAGCGCACGCCGGTGGCGCGATGGTTCTCGACGATGACCGAAGCCACTCTGGCTTTATACCGCACGGTGCCGCCCAGACGGGTGTACCGGTCCGCTATCGCCATCGCAAAATCCCACGAGCCGCCGGCGACGAAACCGCAGTTGCTGCGGGTCCGGAACGCCAGCACCATCACGAGCACCAGGGCCGACATATGTTCGTTGCTGGCGATGGACTTCAGCGCTTCGCGCAGGAAATCGTTTTTGTAGCGGGCAAGGTAGGTGGTGATCGGCAGGTTCTTCCATCTCAAGATGACGGGCAGCATCGGCAGGTAACGAAGCCCCGTCCTCATTTTCTCGCGATGCGTCATCAATTCCACCGGTTTTTCGAGGGGCGGTTCCAGCGGAGCACAACGGCGCGCCGCCCGCACCAGCCTGTCAATCAGGGTGCTGTCCTCGGGCGCGATGCGTTTGAACTCGCGCGCGAGTTTGTCAAGGTCGGCGGGAACGACGAGGGTGTTGCCGCTGGCATCTTCAACCCGGAGTATTTCTTCGTTGGCGAGAACTTTTCGCCCGGCAATGGCCCCGAGTTCCATCCAGATTTGGTGGAAGGCCGAGGGTGGCTGGGTGCCGATCAACCAGCGCAGGCAGCCGTCGAAGACATACGGTCCGCGGTGCCACGCCGTGCATAATCCACCCGGGAGCAGACTCGCTTCCAGAATCTCGGTCTGGATGCCGTTCATTTGCAGGTAACAGCCGCAGGAAAGACCGGCAATGCCGGCGCCGATGATGATGACTTTCTCCTTTCCCGGAGCTGAGACGGCGGCGGGTTCAGGCATCGTCGGCGTGCTGCGCGGCTGGTCTTCGACTTGTATCATTTCGGGTCGTGAGTGATTACCTAGTTGCTTCTTCAGTCAGCTATTCATATTTCAATGGCAAGCTTTACCCATTTAGAAGTTCTAGCGTGAAGGTTCATCTGCTTGTAATAAAGCTGCGTCGGGCAAAGATTTGTAGATCGTAAAAACATCTTTCATTAGTTGAATTTGATTTTCTGTCATTGTGAAGGTGTAGCTACTGCTGCCCATAAAACTTGAACTAAATTCAACCTTGATCGGAAAATCACTGTTTAATATATGCAGAAGCAGGCCACTCGCCGCCGCATCTTCTGGCATGGCCCAATGCAAACTTTGTCTCGTTTCACCAGTATCTATTTTTACATTTCCAGGCGACCATTGCTTTGTAAGAGAAAAAACGTTAGTTCCGATTCTACATCGGACTGTATCAAATCCAGAAATTGGTTGTCTTTCATTATCACTGTTTTCCTCTGTATCATCGGTAGCATCTAGCAATAAAACTGGTTTGCCCTGTTTCGGAATCCCAATAAGCAGCATCAATCCCGTTCTTCCAATTCCATTCTCTAGCGTTGGTTTTGCCCCAATACTCACCCCCTCGTCAATTTCATCGGTGACGCATAAAAATCGGCCTGAAGCAAGCAAGGCGTCGGCCTCCGCTTTGATTTGAGCCGCTTCCTGTAGATTACGCTGCGTGTTTTGAATTGGTGTCGGCAACGGTTTTTCTCCAGCACTGGCTTGCCTTTCGTTTTCTGCGGAGTCCCTAGCATTGACAAAAGCTTGCTTCGCCCCAAAAAACATAGAAGAAAACGCCATGCCTTCTTTTGAATGTCGCGCCACAATGGGGACAAAATTCAGCGTGGACACTAATAGCTTTCCCACAATCTTTGCAGACGCGGAGGTTTTTTGAGAAATTAGAGTCTGGCGCTGGTGATGTCGGAGGTGGTTGTGATTTGTTTGCTGATTCAACTTTCGGCTCTGGCTTGGTCTGTGGGCTGACATACAAAGTTGTTTCTTTGCCACACTTCGGGCATTTCACGCTGTTGCCGGATAAAAATTCTTCCGTGGCAAATTCAATGTTCACCCCACAATGCTCGCATGGACATTTCGCGATCATTTTATTTTCCTCCGATAACCACCGAGCTGCCTAAAATGCCGAGAATGAACCAAGTGATTTTCATAATACGGAGATTCAACGCCACTCCACCCCTGTCGTCTATCCCAAAACGATTTCATAAAATCCCGCCGTCAACTTTGAGGGTGGAGCCGGTTATGTAGCTGGCTTCGGCACTCGCCAGAAAACGGACCGTTGCCGCCACTTCTTCGGGCCGGCCAAATCGGCGCATGGGAATCCTCATCTGGGCGGCCTTTCTTTCTTCTCCCGCCAGATGGGCCAGCGCCTCGGTTTCCACAAAACCGGGACAGACGGCATTCACGGTAATGCCGATGCGCGCCACTTCCTTGGCCAGCGACTGGGTCAGCGCAACAACTCCCGCCTTGGCTGCGGCGTAATTGGCCTGCCCGGCCGGAGCCAGGAGCGCGCTCAAGGATGACAGATTCACAATCCGGCCGGTGCGCTGGCTGATCATGGTCGGCAACACCGCCTGGCAACCGTGAAAAACTCCGTCGAGGTTCGTCGCCAGAACGCGTTCCCATGAATCGGGCGGCATGGTGGCCAGCAAGGCATCTTCGTGGCTGCCAGCATTGTTGACCAGCACGTCAATGCGGCTGTGGCGCGCCAAAATTTCATTGACCCCCTGCTTCCATGATTCGGGAGTGGTGACGTCCAAAGCGATGCAGAAACAACGGTCGGGATTTTCCTGCGCAATTTTGTCGGCGTGTTCACGCCGGGAGCGGACTCCGAGCCAGACAACGTTGGCGGGTGACTCGTGGAGGAAGGCGCGGGCGATGGTCTGGCCCAAACCGCCGTTGGCTCCTGTGATCAGAATGACCCGCAAGCTCATGACCGGATGTTGCCCATCTGCGCGGCAGCCGACAAATGCGAAATATCAAAATTCGCGTTTGCGTCTCAACCTGAACGATGCCGTAGGACGGGCGTCGCGCCTGTCTCACACTGGAAAAAACTCCCGCTTGAGCGGTCCTGATCGCTGGCCAGCTCGCGAACCATCTGGTGGCTGATTCGCTGGAAGATGGAGACAGGCGCGACGCCTGTCCTACAGTGCCTCTGTGAATCGTGCTCCGATGGCCTGCTGGTTGGAACCGACCAGGCTGACGTTGGCCGCCGCGAATCGTCCGCCGGCCACCGCATCGCACGCCGCCACGCATTGCCAGGCGGCTGCGGCCATCAGTCCTTCGCCCAGAATGCGCTTGGGGCTGACGCGTGGGCCGGTCCAATCACGCCACGCAGCGAGTTCCGGAGCGTCCGCGCGCGGGCTGTTCCCGAGGCCGTCGCAGAGCAATTCGCCGGGAGAACTTTTACCGAGTTGACCGCGCATGGCTCGGGCGGCCTGCATCCGGCCATGATGCGCAGAGTAAGTTTGCGGGTCGGTAATGGCGGCCAGCTCGACACCGGCGGACAACTTCGGCTCGTGGCAAACGCACAAGGCCCCGGCACCACCGGTGATGACGGCTGAGCGTTCGAGATGCCAAAGCGCGTCCGCAAGAATCCAGTTGGTTTCTTCAGCCCCAATGACAAGGCACACATCCACACGACTCTCTTCCAGCCATTGGGCGCCAAGGGACACTCCCTGCAGAAAGGCAGCCGGATCGCCCACCAGAGTGCTGGCCAGCGAAACATTTTGCAGGACCGCGGCGACATGGCTGGCTGGGGCGGCGTAGACCGTTTCGGGAAACAGCAGCGGACTGGCGGTCGCCGGGTCCTTCAGTATCTCATCAAAAAAACGGCAGGTATAATTCACGCAGCCGGATTGAAGACAAACTACCAGGCCCAGGCGGCATTTTGGATCGGGGTTCGCACGCAATCTGGCCATGGCCTCAAGAGCGGCCGCCATCGCATAATGTGTGATTGGACTCGTGCGCCGCAGGCGTGGGTGCGCAAGAAATTCGGGGCGCACGGCGGGATTCGGCACCAGACGCGCCGGGAGTGGTTTCGCCCAACCGGGCCGCGCCATGGATTGAGTGGGCAGGGGTTCACCCTTGTCCAGCGCCTCACGCAGGGCGGCGACATTCCAACCGGCGGGTGATACCGCGCCCAATCCCGCTATGAAAACCCGGCTCATGTCCACCTCCTCAAAATCAAGGTCGCATTGACACCGCCGAAGCCGAATGAGTTGGATAACGCCACATTCACGCGTGCGTCTTGGGGTTTATGCACAATGGGGAACTTGCAGGCCGGGTCGGGAGTTTCAAACATCATCTGTGGCGGCAGCCATTGTTCGCGCAGGGTCATCAGGCAAATCACCGCCTCGACTGCGCCCGCACCGCCCAAGAGGTGTCCGATACTGGCCTTGGTGGAACTGACCGGCAGGGTCGCGGCGCGGCGGCCAGCCCAGTGGCAGATGGCGAGTGCTTCTGAACTGTCATTGAGCACCGTGCCCGTGCCGTGAGCGTTGAGGTAATCAATTTCTGCGGGTGTGACGCCTGCAGCCGCACAGGCCTGTTTCATGACCGCCAGCGTTGTGTCGCCTTGCGGGTGGGGCTGGGTGAGATGGTGCTGGTCAATGGATGTGCCGTAGCCGATGAGTTCTCCCAAAATGTACGCGCCCCGGCGGCGCGCACTTTCAAGAGTTTCAAGGGCAACGACTGCCGCGCCTTCACCCAGCGCCAGACCATCGCGCTGGGCGTCGAACGGACGGCAGGTGGTGGGCGAGAGCGCCTGCAAAGCGTCGAAACCCGAAAACACGAGTTCACTGAGCGCGTCATAACCGCCCGCAAAAACGCGTTCAGCTGCGCCGTAACGAATCAGCTCCCAGGCATGGCCGATGGCGTTGCTGCCGGAAGCGCAGGCATTCGAGATGATCGTGATCGGCCCATTGGAACCGAGGGCGTCAAGAACCATCCGCGCCTGAACCTGCGGTTGGTAGTGAACGGCCCGGGTGGATTGGTGGCGATGGCTGCGCGGTCTTTGCACCGCCTGGCGAAAATATGCCTCACCAAGTGACATGCCGCCCGCGGTCGTGCCCAAAACCAATGGAAGGTTTTCCGTGGGTTTCCAGCCGGTTTGCTGCCACGCCTCACAGGTTGCCAGCAGCAGCAAGGAAGCGGCGCGGTCGAGCCTGGCAATTTGTCTTGCGCTGAGATTGGTAGGCGGCAGGGCCGCCGGCAAATCAACTTCAGCCGCACTCTTTGCCCGCTGACGGCTGACATCGAACAGCGACACGGGACGGAAAGCGGTGCGTCCCGTCCGAAAACCTTCCGCGTTGGGTTTCCAGCCCAGGCCCAGAGCCGTAATGATTCCGGCACCGGTGATGACCACCCGGGAAGGCGTTAGGGGTGGAGACGTTGTCGGGAAGAGCATGACGGTTGAATGACAGTGGGATTTGGCTGTGCTAGGGTGCAGGCAGGTGATGACACACCACGCGCTGGTCGGGTCTTGCGCTTACAGCATAACTTGCATCGTTCAATTCGGTCCCAAAATATAATCCCGCGCCATCAACAGGCAATGGAAAATCCACCTGCAATTTGCTCCGGCGGGCAGAGTTTTGCCTCGATTTCCGGAGGCATCCCGCTCAAGCTCTGCTGATGTTTGCAGCGAAGACATGCGCGGCGGTGATTCCCTGTTTCAATGAGGCGAGGACTATTGCGCCTCTGGTCGCCGCCGTGAGCCAATATCTTCCTTCTGTGTTGGTCGTGGACGACGGCTCGACCGATGATACCTCGAATCTGGCCGGCGGGGCAGGCGCGGTGGTGGTCAGTCACCAGCGCAATCTCGGCAAAGGCGCCGCTCTCAGGACCGGCTTGTCGCAGGCACTGAAGCAAGGCTTTGAATGGGCTTTGACCCTGGATGGCGACGGCCAGCACGCGCCGGAGGATTTGCCAGCGTTGCTTCGGTGCGCCGGGCAAACCGGAGCATCGCTGGTGATCGGGAGCCGTATGCATAATGCGCGGGCCATTCCTTGGCTGCGCCGGCAGGTGAACCGCTTCATGAGCTGCCAATTGTCGCGGCGCGCGGGCAGACATCTGCCCGACACGCAATGCGGCTTTCGTCTCATCCACTTGGAAACCTGGGCCAGCTTGTCTCTGAACACGGAACACTTCGAGATCGAATCCGAGATGCTGCTGTCATTCCTTGCGGCGGAACATCAGGTCGCATTTGTCCCAATCCAGGTTATCGGCCGCGGCCGAAACAGCCATATCCATCCCGTGACCGACTCATTGCGCTGGTGGAAATGGTGGCGTGGTCTGGAGCCACCTTCGCCGCCCCTGGCTGAAACTGGAAGTGGCAAGCGTGGCAGCTCGCGACACGGATTCAGGCGGGTTTTCATCCGTTAAGCTGGCAAAGGGATTGGTGTCCTGATTTATTGTAGCGTCGGGCCTGTGGCTCGAATGAATCGGCGCACAGCGCCGACACTACAACCCAAATTCGGACACTGCCGACTGGATTTAATGACTTGCATAAGCGACCCCAATGACCAATCTTTTTTCCGGCGAAGCCCAAAACCAGTTTTCGACCCATGAGAAATTCAATCCGGACAGTTGGCATCATCGGCAGTGGCCCATCGGGCGCGACCCTCGCTTCGCTTCTCACGATGAAGGGTGTGGACGTGACCCTTTTCGACGATGGCCGCCGGCCCGACCTGATCGTCGGCGAGTCGCTTATTCCGGCGGTCGTGCCCGTGCTGCGGAAACTGGGCTTGGAAGAGCGCGCCGCGGCGCTTTGCCAGTACAAGCCGGGCGTCACTTTCACCTTCGGCGTGAGCGAACGGGCCGAGTTTTGTTTCCAATCGCTCGCCCATTACGGCGGGCCGACCTACGCCTACAACGCCCCGCGCCCCGCGTTCGATCGTTTGTTCGACGAACGTGCTGATGAGCTGGGCGTGAAACGCGTGTGCGTGCGGGCGAAGGTCGAGCGAGTGGACGGAGACGGATTACGGCTGGCCGGGGAGACGCTCGCGCACGCTCCGTGGCTTCGTGGCCGGCAGCCGGATTTGCTCGTTGATTCCACGGGGCGCAGCCGCTTCTTTGCGCGCACCATGGAAATTCCCGCGGAAGTCGGCCCTCGCAAAGACGTGGCCTACTTCGCTCATTACGAAGGATTCGAAACCTGCCTGCCTCAGGGGCAGGTCATTATCGGCCGGCTGGACGCCGGTTGGTGCTGGCGCATCCCGTTACGCGACTGCCTTTCCGTCGGCGTCGTGATGAACAAAGACGATGCCGCTCAACTCGGCACGACCCCCGAGGAGCGGCTTGAGGGTGCCATTAACCGTGACCCTTTGCTTTCCGCCGCCGGAAAAAACCGCCGCCGCCTCACGGAGATCGCCACTTATACCAACTACCAACTGGTCTCCGCGCACGGTCACGGCCCCGGCTGGGTGATGACGGGCGACGCATTCGGTTTTGTGGATCCGATGCTTTCGCCGGGCGTGTATCTGGCGCTGCATTCCGCGGAATTGCTCACCGAACGTCTGGACGACCTTCCGGCGTACTCGCGCGAGATGCGCAAGCTCATCAAGGCTTGGATGGAACTCATCGAGTATTTTTACGATGGGCGCATCTTTGCCATGTATCATACCGGCATGGCATTCGAGCGGATGTTCCCCGGCAAGATCACCGACTCGCTTCACCGTTTCTTCGACCGCGAAGTCGCTCGCATGGCTTCGGGGCTGGACACAACCTCGCGGTTTGGACACGGCATGCTGCAAATCATGTCACACCCCGCCGCTTGGAGGGCCAATCCCGCAACGCTGGCGATCCGATAAAACAAAGACACGCGGCAACTGCAAATTTATTTGACCAAAGGCAAACCCATAAAAGTGATGATGGCCGTCAGCCCCCTGTGAGAAAAGGCGGGCGGGACGCAATGGGTCTGTCGGCCCAGGGGGAATTGGCAAGTTCGGGCTTGAACCGAGAAGACGGTTTGTTTAAAAAAAGGGCAGATGCTTTACGAACGCTGGCAGAAGGTGGTTCAGAGCAGACGTAATGAGGTCGCTTTGCGCGATCTGGCCTCCGGGCGGTGTTGGACGTTTGCACAAATGGACCGCGAAGCCGAAACTTCCTTGCCGGACAACCCGGCAATGGTTTTCCCGCAAGGTCATTCAGCCGAGTTCATCTTTACCGTATTGCGGGCCTGGCGCTGGCGCAGGGTGGTTTGTCTCCTCGAATCGCATCATCCGCCACTCACTGTTTCCCCTCCGCCCAAGCCCTGTTGTCATCTCAAAACCACACCGGCTACAACGGGTCTGCCGCGCCCGGTCGCCTTTACGGAGGAACAACTGGCCGCCGATGCCGAAAACATTGTGACCACGATGGGGCTGCGCCCGGACTGGCCCAACCTCGGCGTGATTTCCATGGGCTATTCTTACGGGTTTTCGAATCTGGTGCTGCCGCTTCTGCTCCACGGCATTCCGCTCTTTCTGGCGCCCGCGCCGTTGCCGGAAGTCTTGCGGGGCGCGGCCAAGGCCCACTGGGACCTGACCGTGGCCGGTGTGCCGGCGTTGTGGCATGCTTGGCACAAGGCCGGCGTGATCCTGTGCAATGTGCGTCTGGCCATCTCGGCGGGTGCGCCGTTGCCATTGACGTTGGAGCGCGCGGTCTTCGAGGAACATGGCGTCAAAATTCACAATTTTTATGGCTCCGCCGAATGCGGCGGTATTGCCTACGACGCGACGGCAACTCCGCGCGCGGACGAAACCTCCGTCGGCCGGCCTATAAAGAACGTAAAAGTGGCGCTCAACCCGAACGGGGTTCTGCTGGTGCGAAGCCGGGCGGTGGGCGAAACCTATTGGCCTGAGCCGGAGGAAACTCTCGGCGGGGGCGTTTTTCAGACCTGTGATCTCGCCGAACTCAAGGATGGGACGGTTTATCTGCGCGGTCGGACCGGCGACCACATCAACGTGGCCGGGCGGAAGGTGTCCCCGGCAACCATCGAACAGGCGTTGCGGGAGCACGAAGCCGTTGCCGAGTGCCTGGTCTTCGGCGTGCCGAGCGGGAACGCGGACCGCATTGACCTCATTGTGGCGTGTGTCACGGCCGACCGGCGCGGCACCAAGGACGAGTTGAAACAATTTTTGCTCCAGAAACTTCCGAGCTGGCAGGTGCCGCGCGAGTGGTGGTTTGTCGAATCGCTCGGGACCAACGGGAACGGAAAGATTTCGCGCGCGCAATGGCGGAAGGATTTTCTCGAAAATCGCGCGAAACAAAGCGTCGCGGTTTAGCGAATTCATTTGGGAATGGACGACCGGGGCGGATGCGGGATGGTGATCGCCTGCAAAGACCTTGTCAGCCGGTTGAAACCAACTAATCTCCCGCCATGCCTGAATTAAGCCGGTTTTACGGCATCATCATCCGCATGTTTTATGGCGATCACGCGCCACCGCATTTTCATGCCGTCTATCAAGGCGAGGAAATCAAGGTCAACATCAACACGCTGGAAATCATGGAAGGCGGCATGAGCCGGCGCGCGCGGGCGCTCGTCCTCGAATGGGCGGTGCTGCATCGCGCCGAACTGCGGCAGGCGTGGGAACTGGCCAGCCGCAATCAAGAACCTTCCAAAATCGCGCCGTTGGAGTAGAATAAAGACATGATTCGGATCATTTCCGCCGAACCGCTGCCGCAATGCCGGTTGAAAGTCACCTTCAACGACGGCATCAGCGGGATTTTTCCCGTTGAACCCGAACAGCGCGGCGGCGTGTTTCTGAAATTGCTGGACGCACGCGTTTTCAACGCCGTCACCGTCAATCCCGATTTCGGTTGCGTGGAATGGCCCGGTGGCGTTGACCTTTGCCCGGACACGATGCATCAGGCCATGACCGGTGCAGAGGTGGAAGCGGAC
>JBEKJN010000053.1:0-13722 GCA_050011235.1 Verrucomicrobiota bacterium
ATTTTGCTCAATTGGGACCGCGATTTGAACGTGCGCTGGCTCGGGGTCTGGACGATTGGCGCGGCGGTGTTCACGGGTTTATCGGGATTGCTCTACGTCTGGGATGCTGTGAAACAACTCGGCGCGCATCCGGCGAGTTCCGCCACCAAACCATAACATGCCAAAGGAAATGAAATTGAAGGAAGGCGACGTCGCGCCGGAGTTTTCGGCGGCGACCAGCGGCGGCGGCAGGGTTTCACTCGCCGATTTCAAGGGTAAAAATGTCGTGCTTTATTTTTATCCCAAGGATGACACGCCCGGCTGCACCAGGGAGGCGTGCGCCTTCCGCGATCACTTTGCCGAATTCCAAAAGCGCGGCGCAATCGTGCTCGGCGTCAGCACCGATTCCGCGAAGTCGCACGACAAGTTCGCCGGGAAATACAAGCTGCCCTTCACGCTGTTGGCGGACGAGGACAAAAAGATCGTGGAGGCCTACGGCGTTTGGGGTGAGAAGAGTTTCATGGGCCGGAAATACCTGGGCACGCATCGTGTGACGTTTCTCATCGGGCCGGATGGCCGCATCAAAAAGATCTGGCCAAAAGTAAAACCGGAGGAACACGCGGCGGAAGTTTTGGCGGAATTGAGTTGAAAACTTTTGACACGCGCGCCGCAAATCCCGAAAATCCGGTCGTATAAAAAACGAATTAACTGAATAAACAAAGACCATTATGCCCATTCCAACAGGATCCAAAGCCCCTGATTTCACACTCAAGTCCAAACAGGCGTCCGGCCTCGTGGACGTGAAACTCAGCAACAATTTCGGGAAAAAGAACACGGTGCTGCTCTTTTTCCCGCTCGCGTTTACGAGCGTCTGCACCAAGGAAATGTGCGACCTCACCGCCGGCCTCACTGCCTATTCCGGCTTGAACGCCGACGTCATCGGCGTGAGCGTGGACAGCCCGTTCGCGCAGGAGGCGTGGGCGCAAAAGGAAAAAATCGGCATCACCCTCGCCAGCGATTTGAACAAATCCACGATCAAGGCTTACGGCGTGGTGTTTCCGATGCTCGCGGGTGTGGGCGATACCGCAGCGCGCGCGGCGTTCGTGATTGATAAGAACGGCGTCATCCAATACAGCGAGCAGACGCCAACGCCCAAGGATTTGCCGAACTTCGAGGCCATCAAGGCGGCGCTGGCGAAGTTGAAGTAATTAACGAAGTTCAGAAAAGGATTGCCGCCGGTGTGCCTTAATGCAATAACGGCGCAATCTCACTTATGAAATCTTTCTTCCGACTTTTGGTTTTACCTTTTTTGCTAACCGTTGCCTTCGCTGCAATCGCAAGCGGACAACAAATACACATCAAAGCGCGGTTTCTGGAAGTGCCGAAGACCGCGTTGGATTTGCTGAAACCGCTGTCAGAATTTACCAATGGAATTGCCATTCTTTCTGCCGCCTCAAGCCAGAAACTTTTGCATGCGCTCGAATCAAAACCCGGTTTTGAAACTTTGGCCGAGCCGGAAGTGATCACGATCAGTGGCCGGCAGGTAGAAATGAGATCAACACAAATTATTAACGTCGTGACCAACTTCTCTTTTCAGGAAACTGGAACCAATGGGTCCATCGTTCCGCAGGCAGAACCCGTCGAGACCGGACCGATTCTGGATACAATACCGAATGTTTTGTCCGACGGTTATACAATTGATCTGAGAACCACGGCTTCACTGACGGAGTTTTTGGGTTACGATCAGCCGCCGACCAATGCGGTTGGCGAAGTCACCAGTAATTCAAATGTCCATTTGCCTGTGGTTTTGCCCAGCCTTCGTGGTCGGAAAGCAAGTGCGCATGTTAAATTGTATGATGGCCAAACTTTGGCGCTTTATAAATTCAGCACTAATGCCAGCGGCATGCAGAATCAGCCCAAGCAAGACGAGAAGCAGCTTTTGGTGTTGGTCACGGTAACTTTGGTTGACCCGGCAGGAAACCGAATCCATACCGATGATGAGATGCCGTTCGCCAAAGACGCGATTCCGCCGCAGTAAAACTATTGGCCGGCATGGCGGACTTTGTTTCCGTTTCGTCACTTCGCTTTAACCGTGCCGCCATTGTGCCTGGCTCAGAACCGGCTAGATTGGCGAGCATGATGCCGCGGATTTTGATTGTGGACGACGAGGATGATTTCATCGAACTGGTGAAATTCCGCCTAGCCGGTCTGGGCTGCGAATTCCTCGTGGCCAGCGACGGCATTCAGGCGTTGAGCCAGGCGCGGCAATGCAAGCCGGATTTGATCCTGCTCGATATTTTGCTGCCCGACCTCGATGGCCTGTCGGTCTGCGAAATCCTGCGCCGCCAGCCGATCACCAAAAAAATCCCCATCATTTTCATGAGCGCGCTTTCCAGTGATGTGACCAAGCGCACCGCGTCCATGCACGCCGAGGATTTCTTCACCAAGCCACTCGACCTCGCCAGACTCGAACGCCGTATCACCGATTTGCTGCACCCTGAACCGGCGGCGAAGTGATTTTACGGTAGGGACGCCGCGCCGCGGCGTCCGGACAGCGCAGCGCGCTGTCCCTACCATTCCCCTTCACTTGACACGTTCATGCTTCGCCTTCATTTTCATTGCAGGTTGAAGGAATTAAATGAACGCCCCGCATAATTTGTTTGACGCGCTCCGGAAATTTGACCCCGGCAACGGCAAGCAAGGCCGGCTTTATTCATTGCCGCAATTGGAAAAGTCCGGTGTCGGGCCGGTCTCCCGGCTGCCGGTTTCCATCCGCCTCGTGCTCGAATCCGTGCTGCGCAATTGCGACGGCAAAAAGGTCCATGAGTCGAATGTGAGGGAACTGGCCAACTGGAAACCGGTTGAAACGCGTACGGCGGAAATCCCGTTCATCGTTGCGCGCATCGTGCTGCAGGATTTCACCGGCGTGCCGCTGCTCGTGGATTTGGCGGCGATGCGTTCCGCCGTCGCACGGATGGGCAAGAATCCCAAAATCATCGAGCCGCTGGTGCCGGTGGATTTGGTGGTGGACCACTCGGTGCAGGTGGATTTCGCGGGTTCAGCCGACGCGTTGAAAAAAAATCTGGAGATGGAATTCCGGCGCAACCGCGAGCGCTACCAGTTTTTGAAATGGGGCATGCAGGCGTTCGACACGTTCAAGGTCGTTCCACCCGGCATCGGCATCGTGCATCAAGTCAATCTGGAATATCTCGCCAAGGGCGTGCTTTCTTCCCCATCTCCCAACTCCGATCTCCCATCTGCCGTTTTTTATCCCGACACCCTTGTCGGCACGGATTCGCATACGACGATGATCAACGGTCTCGGCATCGTCGGTTGGGGCGTCGGCGGCATTGAAGCCGAGGCCGGCATGCTCGGCCAGCCGGTTTATTTCCTCACGCCGGACGTCTTCGGCGTGCACATGACCGGCGCGTTGCGCGAAGGCGTCACGGCGACCGACCTTGCGCTGACCGTCACGCAGATGCTGCGCATGGCGAAGGTGGTCGGCAAATTTGTGGAATTTTTCGGGCCGGGCGCCGCGGCGTTGCCGGTCGTGGACCGCGCAACGATTGCGAACATGGCGCCCGAATACGGCGCGACGATGGGCTTCTTCCCGATTGACGCCGAGTGCGTGAATTATCTTCGCGCTACCGGCCGCAGCGAGGAGCAATGCAAAATCTACGAGAATTATTATCGCGCCCAAGGTTTGTTTGGCATTCCGAAGAAGGGTGAAATTATCTATTCACAGGAATTGGAACTCGATCTTGGCACGGTGGTGCCGAGCGTGGCTGGTCCGAAACGTCCGCAGGACCGGATTGAATTGCCGAATTTGAAGCGTGAATTCGTTTCCGCATTTTCAAAGCCGGTCACGGAAAGCGGCTTTGGCATGAAGCCGGAAGAATTCAGCGCGACCAAGGCCGAAGTGCCTGTAGCGGCGGTCTATGACCGACGAAATGGTAATGACGGACGACGCTCACAGAGCGCCGCTACAACCACGATTGGACACGGCTCGGTTTTGATTGCGGCCATCACGAGTTGCACCAACACGTCGAATCCCAGCGTCATGCTCGCCGCCGGGTTGCTGGCGAAAAAGGCCGTCGAACGCGGCTTGACCGTCAATCCGGCGGTAAAGGCGTCGCTCGCGCCCGGCTCGCGCGTCGTGAGCGATTATTTAAACAAGACCGGTTTGCAGCCGTTCCTCGACAAACTCGGTTTTAATCTTGTCGGCTACGGCTGCACGACGTGCATCGGCAATTCCGGACCGCTTGCCGCACCGATCGAAGAGGCCATCGCCAAATACAATCTGGTCGCCGCGTCGGTGTTGTCCGGCAACCGCAATTTCGAGGCGCGCGTGCATCAGAGCATCAAGGCAAATTTCCTCATGTCGCCGCCGCTGGTCGTCGCGTTTGCGCTCGCCGGGCGCGTGGACATTGATCTCGCCCACGAGCCGCTTGGCACCGGCAAGGACGGCAAACCGGTTTTGCTGAAAGACATCTGGCCGAGCTTGCGCGAGATCCGTGACCTCATGCAGACGGCGTTGCAACCCGAAATTTTCCGCAAACTTTACAAGGATTTCGCCGCGCAAAATCCCAAGTGGAACGAAATCCCGTCCAGCACCGGCAACGTTTATGAATGGGATGCAAAATCCACCTACATTCAGGAACCGCCGTTCTTTGAGAATTTTTCGATGAAGCCTGGCGAGATTCGTGAAATCAAGAACGCGCGCGCGCTGGCCATTTTTGGCGACAGCGTGACGACCGACCATATTTCGCCCGCCGGTTCCATCAAGAAAACGTCGCCGGCCGGCAAATACCTCATCGAAAATGGCGTGACGGCGGAGGATTTCAACAGCTACGGGTCGCGCCGCGGCAACGACCGGGTGATGACGCGCGGCACGTTCGCCAATGTTCGAATCAAGAACCTCATGCTTGCCGGTGAAGAAGGCGGAAATACGATTTTCTTTGGTAGCCGCGCTCGTGAGAGCGCGGGCAACCGCGAACTCACGTTCGCGGCTACGGGCGAAAAAATGCCAATTTACGACGCGGCCATCAAATACCAGCAGGCCGGCACGCCGCTTGTCGTTCTGGCCGGACAGGAATACGGCACCGGTTCATCGCGCGATTGGGCGGCCAAGGGCACGAACTTGCTCGGCGTGAAAGCCGTTGTGGCGCAAAGCTTCGAGCGCATCCACCGCAGCAATCTGGTCGGCATGGGCGTGTTGCCGTTGCAATTCAAGGATGGCACGACGGCGCAGAGCTTGAAGCTCGACGGCACGGAGACCTACGACATCGTTGGCCTCGGCGCGAACCTCAAACCGCAACAAGACCTCACGCTCCGCATCACACGCAAGGACGGCAAAGTGGAAAACGTGCCGGTGCGTTGCCGCATTGATACGCCCATCGAGATTGATTACTACCAGCACGGCGGCATTTTGCCCTTTGTGCTGCGGCAATTGGTGGCAAAGGCGTAACTAAACTTTGTCCGGCTTCACCACGGCCACGACCAGCGCGTCCGGCTTTAGATATTTTTGCGCAGCGGCCTTGATTTGTTCGAGCGTGACGGTTTCGTATTTCGCGTCATCCAGTTCCGTGCGCTGGTAGCCGAGACCATAAAGTTCGTCGAGCGCGGTCGTGGAGGCCAGGTGACCAAGCTCCTGCCGCGCGATTTTTTTCTGACCGATGATTTTGGCCTTGCTGCGTTTGAGTTCCTCAGCGGTCAAACCTTCGGTGCGCAACAGTTCGGCTTCCTTGAGCAATTCCGTTTCGACCTGCCCGGCCTTCGCCGGTTCGGTGCCGGTGTAAAACGCGAAATAACCCGGGACCAGTCCCGCAAAATTCTGCGCGCCGACGTAATAGGCCAGTCCGAGCTGATCGCGAATGCGCAGGAACAGCCGCGAACCGAGGTCGCTGCACGATTCCTGAATCAACTCCAGCGGGTAACGGTCGTCGTCGTGCATGGTCGTGCCGGGGAAACCAATGACGAGCACGGCTTGTTTCTTGTCACGGGTTTCTTCGACGCGCTTGGGAGAATTTAAGGCAGGGCTCGCTGTCCCTAGCGAGCCGTCGGGCGGCGCGCACGGAGTGACGCGGCCAACCGGTTTCCAGTTCGCAAATGCCCGTTCAACGGCGGCTCTGACCTCGTTCGTTTTCACGTCGCCGTAAATGGCGAGGACGCAATTGTTCGGCGCGGCGAGTTTTTGATGAAACGACTTCAGGTCGGCGGCGGAAATCTTTTGCACCGTTTCCTCCGTGCCCAGCGAGTCGAGGCCGTAACCGGTGTTGCCGAACAATGCCTGGCGCATGGCAAAGCTGGCGCTCCTGAGGAGGTCGTCCTTGCGCGCATGGATGCCGGCAATTTGCACCTCGCGTTCGCGTTCCAGTTCGTTGGCGGGGAAAGTCGGGTTCAGCAAAACGTCGGCGACCAAATCGAAGCCGATGGCAAAATCGCTGCTCAATACTTCCGCGTTCACGCCGAAGCTGTTGTTGCCGCCATAGCTGTCAATGCTGCCGCCGACGGATTCAATTTCCGTGGCAATTTTTTCAGCGCTGCGGGTTTTCGTGCCCTTGAGCAGCATTTTGGCGAGCAACATCGTGGCCCCGTTGTTTTCCCGGGTCTCGGCGAGGACGCCGCCCTGGAACACGGCGCGGAACTCGACAAACGGCAGGCGATGGTCTTCCTTCACGAGCAAACGCAGGCCGTTCGGCAGTTCAATCTTCCGGATCGGATGGTCGGTGTTGGTTTCAATTTCCGTTTTGGGCTTTGGCGCGGTGCCCTCGGGCAACAGCGCGTAGAGCGTGCGGTTTTCGGCCGTAAGATATTCGCGGGCGACGCGCTGAACGTCGGCGTGCGACACACGTTTGACGGCGGCGAGATAACGTTCTGAAAAATTCAGGTCGTTCGCCACGAGCCAGTTGCCGCCGAGGTTTTGCGCCTGGCCTTCCATGGTTTTGCGCGCGGCGAGCGTGGCGGAAATGAATTGTTTCACGGCCTTCTGCACTTCATGGGCGGAAACCGAGAGCGATTTGATTTTTTCGACTTCGGCCAGCATCGCATTGCGCGCGGCCACAAATTTGTCGCCGTCCGCAATCGCGCTCATGCCGAAGAGGCCGGGATTGCCGGGGCTATAAGTCCACGCGTCCACGTGATGCACGAGGCCCTGCCGCTCCCGGACCTGCTGGAACAGGCGCGAGCTGTGACCGCTGCCGAGCAACACGGCGAGCACGTCGAGCACCGGCACGTCGGGATGGCGAATTTCGGGAATGTGCCACGCGAAATGAAAATGACCGAGTTCAATCGGCGCTTCCTCGACGACTTCACGCGACGCGGTCTGCCTTGGTTCCGACGGCAAAACGACTGGCGGCTGCGGCTTCGCTTTTGACTTTTCGTAAGCGGCTTTGATTTGCGCGACGACGTCCGCGTTTTTCACGTCGCCCGCGACGACATAGAACAAGTTGTTCGGCGCATATTTTTCGTGGTAGTAACCCCGGATGTCGTCCGGTTTGACCTCGTTGAAAATGTCCGGGTAACCGATGATGGTGAAGCGATACGGACTTTTGGTGTAGGCGACTTCAAACAGACGGCGGCTCGCGCGCCGGCCCGGATCATCCTGACCCATGTCCATTTCGCGGCGGATGACGTCCATCTCCTTCGCGAGTTCATCGGGCGGCAACGTCGCATTCTGCATGATGTCGCAGAGAATATCAATCGCCGTGCGCGCGCCGGTGTTAGGCACATCAATGTGATAGACCGTGCGGTCGAAGCTCGTGTAGGCATTCATGTAACCGCCGGCTTCCTGAACTTCCTGGTCAATGCGGCTGCCGGGGCGGGTGGTCGTGCCCTTGAAGAGCATGTGTTCGAGCACGTGCGACAGCCCGGCGCCGAGCCAGCGGCCTTCATGGATGCTGCCGGTCATGGCCCACGCCTGCGCCGAGACGACGGGCGCGCTGTGGTCTTCGCGCACGATGAGGGTCAGGCCGTTGTCGAGCGTCGTCAGCGTGACGCCGGCGGGCAACGAAGAGATTTCGTCGGTTGAATGCGGTTTTATCATTGCGGTTGCACGGGAAAAGTATTCAGGAACCGGTTTTGAGCAATTCAATTCGCTCCGGTCATCCGGGCAAAGGCAACCGGTGGCGCGCGATTTTTCCCAAATTGATATTTTATTTGCCCGGCGTTGTCCGCCCCGTTAGTGTCGGCGCCAGTGGAATTCAGGAATCAAGACGTATGACAAGGAAGCCGTTAACAGTCGCGGAATTGGACGAACTGGTCACCGAACTGCACAAATTGTCACGCAACTTGTGGTGGTGCTGGGACCAGCAGGCGCAGGATTTGTTTCAGGAGCTTTCGCCGCGCGGCTGGCAAAATCTTTATCATAATCCCGTCGCCATCCTGCACGAATTGTCGGACTACGAGTTGCGCGTGCACCTGCAGGAGGCCGATTTCGAGCATCACGCGCGCGCCGTGCTTAACGACTTCCACGCCTATCTCAACGAGAAAAACACGTGGGGTCGCCAGCACGCGCCGCAATTGCTCGAACATCCCGTCGCGTATTTCTCCGCGGAATTCGGGTTCCATGAATCGCTGCCGATTTCGGCGGGCGGTCTCGGCATTCTGGCCGGCGACCACGCCAAATCCGCCAGCGACCTTGGCCTCGGTTTTGTCGGCGTCAGTTTGTTTTACCGCGAAGGCTATTTTCAGCAGGCGATAGACGCGAACAACTGGCAGACCGAATACTATTCGTTGATTGATCCGCAAAATGTGCCGCTTGAAACCGTGCTCAACGCCGACGGCCAGCCGGTTGTTTGCGAGGTGGATATCGGTTTGGACCACGTTCGGTTCCGCGCCTGGCGGGTCAACGTCGGCCGGGTCCCGGTGTATTTGCTCGACACGAATCTGCCGGAAAACGCGCAGCATACCCGCGAGCTGACCTCGCGCGTCTATGCCGGTGACGGCACGATCCGCATCATGCAGGAAATCCTGCTGGGCATTGGCGGCTTGCGGCTGCTTCGCGCGCTCGGCGTGCAGCCGTCCGTATTTCACATGAACGAAGGCCACGCGGCGTTTCTCACCCTGGAATTAATCCGCGAAAAAATGGCGGCCGGAAAACATTTCCCGGAGGCCGTGGCGCAAACCAAAGGCGAGTGCATTTTCACCACGCATACGCCCGTCGAGGCCGGCCATGACCGGTTCAACCCCGAATTGATGGACTATGCGTTTCAGCGCTATCACTCGCAATGGCCCGCGCCGTTCCCGGACATCATGGCCCTGGGCCGCGTGCATCCCGAAAACGCGGAGGAGTCGTTTTGTATGACGGTGCTGGCGCTCAAAGTGTCGCGCGCGGCGAACGCCGTGAGCGAATTGCACGGGCAAACCAGCCGTCACATGTGGCAATGCCTTTATCCCGGCACGCCGGTCGAAAAAGTCCCCATCGGCCACATTACCAACGGCATTCACCTGCTCGGCTGGATGAAAGGCCCCGTGCGCCATTTCTGGCGGGAAAAATTGACGGACGGTCGCAACGGCGAAACGGCGTTCTTTCGTGAAAAATTCGGCGAAGACTGGGCGGCGGCGGTTCACTCGCCCGAATTCTGGAAACGCATGGCCAATCCCGAATTCGTCTCGGACGAGGAATTTTGGGCGCTGCGTTATCATCTGCGGCGCGAGCTGATTGAATTTGCCCGCCGCCGCCTGTTGCACCAGACCCAGCGCATCGCGCCCGCCGATTACATCCACTTCGATCATCTGCTGAATCCCGACGCATTGACCGTCGGCTTCGCGCGCCGTTTCGCCACTTATAAACGCGCCCCGCTGATTTTCCAGCAGTTCTATAACATCGTGAATCTGGTTTACGACCGGCAACGGCCCATCCAGTTCATTTTTGCCGGCAAGGCGCATCCGCGCGACGACGAAGGCAAACGTTTCATTCAACAAATCATTCACCTGAGCAAACACAGCGAGCTGGCCGAGCGACTGGTGTTTCTCGAAAACTACGACGTGCATGTCGCGCGGCAGATGATTTCCGGCTGCGACGTCTGGCTGAACAACCCGCGGCGTCCGCTCGAAGCGTCCGGCACCAGCGGCATGAAGGCCGGCTCCCACGGCTGCCTCAACCTCAGCATCCTCGACGGCTGGTGGCGCGAAGGCTACGACGGCACGAACGGCTTTGCCATCGGCACGGATTCGCATCCGGACAACATCGAGGAACAGGACCGCGTGGACAGCGCCAATCTTTACAAAGTGTTGACCGAACAGGTCATTCCCATGTTTTTCGACCGTTGTGAAAAAGGCATCCCGCGCGCATGGATTCAGCGCATCCGCCGCGCAATGGTCACGCTCGTGCCGCAATTCACCACCGACCGCATGGTGCGGGAATACACGGAAAAGTATTATCTGGCGAAGTGACTAGGAGGGAATAACCCGATAAGCGCGTCCAATTCAAACGCGCCAATGTCGCTGCCATCGCCGCCAGGCACATTAGGAATGGCAATGTAATTGTGAGGCCGATGATGACCGCGTTGGTCGCGATGAATTCCAAAACTGTTGCCTTGGTCAGTCGCCGGGCTGCCGGGTAGCAATGCATGCGTGGGAGTCGGGCCGCCGTTCATCTGTAACGGGCCGATGAGCGGATCAATTGGCGCAGCGATGCTGCCGACTTGGTCGGCATTTATGCCGTTGACAAAGCCGGTGCTGCCATCGGCCACGCTAATCAGATTGAATCCTTGCGAAGTGAAATCACCGGCAAGGTCGGAGCCGAAACCATTGGAACCGGAAGCCCCTGTGTAATACGTATACTCATAATAATTAATTCCACCCGCGCCTCCGGTATTTGCAGCGTTTAATGCAATCAGCGTATTACGCGCAACAACATTTGTGCCTCTAGCGTCATTCAAAATGCCTCCACCGCAACCACCTGCTCCACCGGCAGCGGCGGAGCTAGTGTAACCAGCGGTATCGTTGCCGCCATTGCCGCCCGCGCCGGCTAAATTCAAGGCAACTGTGCAAGAAGTCGAACTGAAAGAGCCGGCATTGTAAATACCGCCACCATTACCGCCGTCACCTCCATTGCCACCGCTGCCCCAATACCAACCCCCGCCGCCGATTCCACCATTTCCACAAAAATTTTCGCTGACCGTGCAGGTGTTCAGATTTAACAGCCCCGAGTTAAAAATACCGGATCCATTGCCGCCAGCCCCCCCGTTTCCGCCGCCCACACCCCAATTACCATTGCCGCCGTTGCCGCTGCCGTTGTCACTGATAGTGCAAAAATTTAAGCTGTTTTGACCAACGTTATAGATTCCCCCTCCGTTGCCGCCCGCGCCGCTGGAACCTCCCGACAAGTATACGATATTATAACCAAATGGCGAACTGCCATCCGATCCTTGTCCACAGAAATTGTTACTGACGATGCACATGTCCATGCTCATTTTCCCGGAATTAAAAATACCACCGCCGTTGCCCCCGCTTCCGCCGGAGCCGGCGTCGTAGCCATCGCCGCCGTTGCCACTGCCGTTGTCATTAACAGTGCAAAAATTCAAATTAATTTCACTGGCGTTGTAGATTCCCCCTCCGTCGCCACCTGCGCCACCCGGCCCACCCGATGCACCTATGACATACCCACCCGGTGGAGAACCGCCCGCCGCACCTTGTCCACAGAAATTGTTGCTGACGATGCACATGTCCATGCTCATTTTCCCGGAATTGTAAATTCCTCCGCCGCTACCGCCATTATGACCTATGCCGCTTTCGTCGTTCGTTCCAGTACCACAGATGTTTTCAGTGACAATACATCTGTTCATCGTCAACATCCCGCTATTGTATATCCCGCCACCGTCACCGCCGTTCCCTCCAGCGACAGACGTATAATTGGCATTCCCACTTGAGTTTCCTATTACGACACAATTTTCCAGAATCAAGGTCCCGTCATTGTAAATTGCTCCACCGGGTTCACCGTCGGCGTTGCTTCCGTAATTGGCTCCAGCCGCGATGCCGCCGGTGATTGTCAAATTTTCGAGCGTCAGTGCAGCTCCCGGCAAAACCTTGAATATGCGGTCGCCCAGGCTGCTGGCATCAATCGTTACGCTTGAACTCGTTCCAATGATGGTTATCTCGCCGTTCGTGATGTCCAAATCACCCGTTAGCGCAGCGTCTTCATCCGCGCCCGAAATGGTCAGCTGATAAACCCACTGGCGTGGTTGTTTGCGAAAATCGAGTGTTTCGCCCAAAACGATTTTATTTATTCCGCCAAAACGGTTTGCATCAATAATTGCTCCGCGCAGGCTGGTGATTCTGGTGGTGTCGCTGGTGTCGGTGATGATATAAGTGCGCCCTTGTGCTTGGAGGCCGAACCAAAGAGGCATCATCAGCGCCACCAGAAAAAACCGCGAACCCAGTCTTGAACTGTTTCCCATAAGAAACTCTGCGGAGTTTCTCAGAAATCATCAGTCAAGTCAATACGTTTTGTTACGGGCATCGTTATTCGTTCCTTGCGCCGCTAATCAGGGGAATTCCGCGCGCATGGATTCAGCGCATCCGCCGCGCGATGGTCACGCTCGTGCCGCAATTCACCACCGACCGCATGGTGCGGGAATACACGGAGAAGTATTATCTGGCGAAGTGAAGTTTGATACGGCTGCGCTGCCGCGCAGCCAATTTAATGTAGGAGTCGAGGTAACGAGACTCATCTCAAAGAAGTCAAAGACTCCTCACGTCGTCTCCTACGATTTTCCGCGCCGCGTCCCCTCGTCCCGGCAGGGACAACCGGAAATTAGCCCGGCACACCGTGCCGGGTTCATCGCCACCAATTTAATCCGTCCCGGCGGGATGGTGGAAATCCATCCTTCGTTTTCCATCGTCCTTTCCGCCTGCGCGGCGCGCCAAAGCGCCGCTACGGCGCGACGGCGGCAGGACGTGACTTTTCTTCACGTTCACCGGGGACGTTGTCCCCGGCTAATTTCCATCCATCGCTCCGCGACTGCCAAACAACACTCCACCCCATCAATTTCCTTTCTTGCGCTCCCCTGCCCTGCTCGTAACCTTTCCGCTGTCCTGACATGAACTATAAAATTTCTCAACGTGCCGCGTCGTTGTCGCCGTCGCTCACGCTCGCCGTTGACTCGAAGGCCAAGGCGATGAAGGCCGCAGGCGAGGACGTCGTCGGTTTTGGCGCGGGCGAACCGGATTTTGACACGCCGCAATTCATCAAGGACGCCGCCGCCAAGGCGCTCGCCGCCGGGTTCACCAAATACACGCCATCCAGCGGCATCCCGGAATTGCGGCAGGCCATCGCCGACAAATTCAAACGCGAGAACGGCATCACTTACAAATCGTCGCAAATCATTGTCTCCTGCGGCGGCAAGCACTCGTGCTACAACGTCATCATCACCACCTGCCAGGAAGGCGACGAGGTGCTCATTCCCGCGCCGTATTGGTTGAGCTACCCGGAAATGGTGAAGCTCGCCAGCGCGAAACCGGTGATTCTTCAAACCACCGACCAGACGGAATTCAAAGTCACGCCCGCGCAGTTGCGCGCCGCCATCACGCCGCGCACACGCCTGTTCATTCTCAATTCACCGAGCAATCCGACCGGCAGCGTCTATACGCCCGACGAAGTCAAGGCGCTCGGCGACATCTGCGTTGAGAAAAATGTGCTCATCATGAGCGACGAAATTTACGAGCACCTGCTTTACGATGGCACAAAGCACAAGAGCGTCGCCAGCTTTTCGCCTGCGCACCAGGAACACACCGTCATCG
>JBEKJN010000054.1:0-13632 GCA_050011235.1 Verrucomicrobiota bacterium
GCCGCAAATGTTTTTTAAATCAACATTATGAAACTGCTCCGCCTTCTCCTTGGATCGGCCTGCCTCAGCCTGGTTTTAACCACTTCCGCTGCGTCAACTGACTCGCTGGAAACGGGTTTCCTCAACCCGCCGGATTCCGCCAAGCCGCAAACCTGGTGGCATTGGATGAATGGCAACATCACGAAGGAAGGCATCACCGCCGATCTTGAAGCGATGAAACGCATTGGCCTCGGCGGCGCGACGATTGTGAATGTGGACTGCGGCATCCCGCGCGGCCCGGTTCCGTTCATGAGCCCGGAATGGCGGGAGGATTTCAAATTCGCCGTTCAGGAGGCCAACCGGCTGGGACTCGAACTCTGTGTGGAAAACTGCGCCGGCTGGTCGAGCAGCGGCGGTCCGTGGAACACCCCCGAACACGCGATGCAACGCGTCGTAACCAGCGAGGTGCGGATTGCCGGGCCGACGAATTTCAATGCCGCGCTGCGCCAGCCACCCACGACGCTCGATTTCTACCGCGACATCGCCGTGCTCGCCTTTCCTGCGCCCGACGGCGAAGGAGTACGCATGATGGATTTCGCGCCCGTCGCCTCCGCCAGCGGCGACGAGCTGCCGGGCGACAAACTGACGGACGGTGATTCCAGAACCTTCATTCGTTTGCCCGTGCCGCAACCCGGCCAGCCGCAATATGCGCAACTGGAATTTCAGAAACCATTTTCGGCGCGCACGGTAAAAATCACCGGCGGACGCGGCATCCCCGAATGCAGCGGCGAGATTCAGGTCTCGGATGACGGCACGACGTTCCGGGATTTGCGGCCGTTTGCGTTTGGCCGGCGCGGTTCGGCCATACGGACGGTTTCCCTTGGCGCGAAACCGGTAGCCGCGCGATTCTGGCGCGTGCAATTCACCAGCGCGGCCGCGACGGCCACGAACATTCCGCTGGCCGAAATCGAACTGGCGCCGCGGTTGACCATTGAAAACATTGATGCGAAAGCCGGGTTCAACGGCGCCGCCGTGTTGTCGGCCCGCGATGCCGAGGACGCGGCGGACGGAACGGTTCAACGCCGGAAGATCGTTGACCTCACTTCCAGGCTGACCACCGACGGGCGGTTGAACTGGCATGTCCCTGCCGGTGAGTGGGTGATTTTGCGCCTCGGATACACGCCAACCGGCGTGAAAAATCATCCCGCGCCCAAGGAAGGCGAGGGTCTGGAGTGCGACAAGTTCAGCAAGGCGGCGCTCGACGCGCATTGGGCGGGCTTTATGCAGAAAATCCTCGACGACATCGGCCCGCTCGCCGGCAAGACGCTCGACTGCTCGCTGATTGACAGCTACGAGGTCGGCGGCCAGAACTGGACGGAAAATTTCCGCGCGGAATTCCAGAAGCGGCGCGGCTACGACCCGCTGAAATTTTTGCCCGCGTTCACCGGTCGGGTCGTGGACAACCCGGCGGTATCCGAGCGCTTCCTTTGGGACATGCGCCGCACCGTCGCTGATTTGTTCGCCGAAAATTACTACGGTCATTTCGCCGAACTGTGCCACCAGCACGGTTTGCAGAATGCGGTCGAGCCTTACACCGGGCCGTTCGAGTCACTGCAAAGCGGCGCGCCGGCGGACGTGGTGATGGGCGAATTCTGGAGCGGCAGCCAAGGGAATCTTTCCGTCAAACTCGCCGCGTCGGTCGCGCACATCTATGGCAAGATCATCGTCGGCGCGGAGTCGTTCACCGCGAGACCTGAAGCTGGACGCTGGCAGAACGACCCGGATTCGCTCAAGACGCTCGGCGACCTGATGTATTGTCAGGGATTGAACCGCTACGTCTTTCATCGCTACGCCATGCAGCCGTGGACGAATCGCTGGCCGGGCATGACGATGGGGCAGTGGGGCTTTCACTTCGAGCGCACGGTGACGTGGTGGGATGAGGGAAAGCCGTGGATTGATTACATCACGCACTGCCAGTTTCTCCTGCAACAAGGCCGCGCCGTGGCGGACGCCGCTTATTTCACCGGCGAAAGCGCGCCGGTGGAAATGCGCGTTGGCAATCCCGCGCTACCCGCCGGTTATGACTACGATGCCATCAATGCTGACGTGTTGTTGCACGGCGCGACGGTGAAGAATGGCCGCATCACGTTGGCCAGCGGTGCGAGCTACGCCGTGCTGATTCTGCCGCCCGACGATGTGAACATGACGCCGCAAATGTTGGAGCGCCTCGGCGAACTGGTGCGCGCCGGAGCGACCGTCGTCGGCCCGCGGCCGCAACATTCGCCAAGCCTGACCGATTTCCCGAAGTGCGACGCGCAGGTGAAAAAACTTGCCGGCGAACTTTGGGGAAAATGCGACGGCAGCCATGTCCTGGAAAATTCATGCGGCAAAGGCCGCATTGTGTGGGGCAAAGCTCTGGCCGACGTTTTTGCCGGGCAAAACCTGAAGCCGGATTTCGATTTCCAAGGCGCATCCGATGCCACGCATCTGGTTTACGTCCATCGCGTCGCCGGTGAGGCGGACATTTATTTCGTTTCAAACCAGCGGCGGCAGTTTGATTCCGCCGACTGCACGTTCCGCGTCAGCGGCAAGCTCCCGGAGTTGTGGTACTCCGAAACCGGCGTGATTGAACCCGCACCGGTCTGGAGCGCGCAAGCCGGGCGCACGACGGTGCGGCTGGACTTTGAACCCGCTGGCTCGGTGTTCGTCATTTTCCGTCACGCGGCGGACGGCGCGGACCATGTCGTCGCCGTCAGCGGCAACACTTCCAACGAATCGTCCGCCGGGCCGAAGCTGGAGATTCAACACGCCGTTTACACCGCCACGGATGGCGCGGGAGAATTGGACGTCACCGCGAAACTTTCCAGACTGGCACGCGACGGCCAACTGGTCGTTGAGGCGGACAACGGTGTTCTCGGCGTTGACCCGGCGGTGAATCACGAAAAGGAATTGCGCGTGGACTACACACTCGATGGCCAGCCCGGCCATGCGACCGTGCAGGAAGGTGAAACCCTCAGATTGCCCGCGGCGACAACCAGCGGCCAGCCGCCGCAATGGGAAACGAGCGTTGCCGCTGGCGGTTCGCTGGTGGTGAAGGCCTCGGGCAATGGCCGCGTCGAATTGCGCACCGACAGCGGAAAGGTTTTGCACGCCGAAGCGGCGGACGTGCCTGCTCCGCAGGAAGTGACCGGCGCTTGGGACTTGAGTTTTCCGCCGAACTGGGGTGCGCCGCCGTCGGTCACGCTGGATAAATTGATTTCCTGGACCGACCATACGAACGACGGCGTGCGTTATTTTTCCGGCACGGCCATTTACGAAAAGGAAGTCGAGATTCCCGCCGGGCGATTGAGCGCCGGTCGCGAACTCTGGCTGGACCTCGGCGCGGTGAAAAATTTTGCCGAAGTTTCCTTGAACGGACAGAACCTAGGCGTGCTCTGGAAACCGCCGTTTCGCGTGAATGTCACCGCCGCTGCGAAATCGGGTGTGAACAAGCTGGTCGTCAAGGTCACCAACCTCTGGCCGAACCGGCTGATTGGCGACGAACAACTGCCGCCGGATTGCGAGTGGGACGGCAAGCAGCTCAAGGCGTGGCCGCAGTGGTTGCTGGACGGCAAGCCTGGTCCCACCGGCCGGCTGACCTTCACAACGTGGCATCACTGGACGAAAGATTCGTCGTTGCTGGAATCGGGCTTGCTTGGCCCGGTGACACTACGGACATCTGAATCCATTACCGCCAGATAATATGGCGCGAACTCCGGACGGGCTTCGATGTTACGACGGCTTTGTGGCAGCGATGGGTGGGATGTTGACGAACGCCGGCGAGCGATTGCATGAATGGAGCCGGTTTGCGGCCGAAGCGCCAAATTTGCCAATTGCTCAACGAAAATTGGCAATCCGCAAAGCTGCGCTTGCTTTTGTCCCGTGAGTCGTGAAACATTTGCTCCTATGGCACACGTCAAATTGCACATTCCGGGACCGGTCGAAGTGAGCGAGAAAACCTTCAAGGCGTTTCGCCAGCCGATGATCGGTCATCGCGGCCAGGGGTTCAAAGACCTTTACGCCGCCATCCAGCCCAAACTACAGCAACTGCTTTACACGAAGCAGCTCGTCTATATTTCCACCTCGTCCGCGTGGGGCGTGATGGAAGGCGCCATCCGCAATCTCGTCGCCAAAAAAGTCCTCAACTGCATGTGCGGCGCGTTTTCGGACAAGTGGTTCGACGTGTCCAAGCGCTGCGGCAAGCAGGCCGAGGCGCTTCAGGTCGAATGGGGGTCGCCCATCCGCGCCGAGGCCGTGGACAAAAAACTCGCCACCGGCCAGTTCGACGCGCTCACGTTTATTCATAACGAAACTTCAACCGGCGTGATGAGTCCGCTCGCCGAAATCGCCGCGCTCAAGAAAAAATATCCCGACGTGATGTTCATCGTGGATTCGGTCAGTTCGATGACCGCCACCAGGATTGAATTTGACGCGCTGGGCATTGACGTGTTGCTTGCCGGCACGCAAAAGGCGCTCGCTTTGCCGCCGGGCACGGCCATTTTCACCTGCTCGAAGGCGGCATTGGCCAGGGCGGCGACCCTCAATGACCGCGGCTATTATTTCGACTTCGTCGAGTTCCAGAAAAACGCCGAGCAAAGCATGACGCCGAGCACACCGAGCATCGGCCACGTTTACGCGCTGCAATCGAAGCTCGAGGACATTTTCACCGAAGGACTGGAAAACCGCTTTGCGCGCCACAAAAAGCTGGCCGAAATGACGCGCGCCTGGGCGGCAAAGCACGGCTTCACGCTGTTCCCGGAAAAGGGTTTTGAATCCGTCACACTCACCTGCGTCAACAACGGCGCGAAACCCGGCGGACACGTGACCGACGTGCCGAAGCTGCAAAAGCTGGTGAAGGACCAGGGCTTTTTGATTGATGGCGGTTACGGAAAAATCAAAGGCAAGACGTTCCGCATCTCGAACATGGGCGACGAAACCGAGGCGACGATGAACCAGCTTTACGCCGCTTTGGACAAGGCGATGAGCCAAATCTAAGTTGCACGATGGGCAAATTGCGTCGAGACTCCCAGCGATGCCGGCGCGAAATCCAGTCGAACAACTGAATGCTCGGGGCCAGTCACACGTGCCCCGATGGCTGCGCATCGTGGTGATTGGTCGCAATCCAAAAGTCACGCTGGCGCGCGCGGCCGTTCTGGCCGTCTTGTGTATTGTCGTCTACAAATTCACCCTGCTGCACATCCGCGTCGAGGGCATCAGCATGTTGCCGACCTACCAGGACGGCTCGGCACATTTCGTGAACCGGCTCGCGTATTTGTGGCACGAACCCCGGCGCAGCGATGTGGTGAGCATCCGTCTGGCTGGTGTTCATTTGATGTATTTGAAACGCATCATCGGCCTGCCGGATGAGACGGTCGCTTTTGTCAACGGCCAGGTCCGGATCAACGGCCAGGTGCTTGACGAACCTTATGAGAAACTCCCCTGCGACTGGACTCTTCCGCCCGAAAAACTCGGCCCGGACGAATATTTTGTCGTGGGTGACAATCGTTCCATGTCCTGGCAGGACCACACATTTGGGAAAGTTGAGCGCAACCGCATCGTCGGCAAAGCTGTTTTATGAAAATCGTTTTCCGCCTCGTCCTGTTCGTCGCGTTGCTGGCGCTCGGCGTCTGGCTGTGGTTCGTTTTGTTCCCCAGCCCGGAAAAAATCATCCGCCAGCGCCTCACGAAACTCGCCCACACGGCTTCATTTTCATCAGGTGAAAGCGACCTGGCACGGCTCGCCGCCGCGCAAAGTCTCGCCGGCTATTTCGCCACCAATGTCGAGATCAACCTGGATGTGCCCGGACGCCTGCAGCACCGCCTCCTGGGCCGCGACGAAATCCAGCAGGCGGCCCTGGGCGCCCGCTCGACCTTGCGCGGACTGAAGGTCCAATTTCCCGATATCAACATCACCGTCGCCCCGGACAAACAATCTGCCGTGGCGGACCTCACCGTCGAGGCGAACGTCGCCGGTGAACACGATTCCATCGTGCAGGAGATGAAATTCACCTTCCAGCAAACTGATGGCGAATGGCTGATTACGCGCATCGAAACCGTCCGCACGCTTTCTTCCGTCACTTTGCGCTTTGCACTCCGCCGCGCACCTTTCATAGTTTCCACATGAACGTCCTTGTCACCGGCGGTGCGGGTTACATCGGTTCCATTTGCACCGAAGAGTTGCTCCATGCCGGACACGCGGTCACGGTCTATGACAACCTCACCGAAGGCCATCGTTCGGCGGTGGATTCGCGCGCAAAATTCATCTTCGGCAAACCGGAGGAAGCCGGTGACGTTCTCAATGCCGTCAAAACCGCCAGGCCCGACGCCATCATGCACTTCGCCGCCAGCGCGCTCGTCGGCGAATCCATGGAGAACCCGAAAAAGTATTTTCACAACAACGTGGTCAACGGCCTCAAGCTGCTCGACGCCGCCGTTGAATGCGGCGTGAAGAAATTCGTGTTCAGCTCCACGTGCGCCACCTACGGGCCGCCCGAGCGCGTGCCGATGACGGAGGATTTGCCGCAACGCCCGATCAATCCCTACGGCGAGTCCAAGTTGATGTTCGAGAAAATCCTCCAGTGGTATCAAAAAATCCACGGGCTGGAGTTCATCGCCTTCCGGTATTTTAACGCCGCCGGCGCGAGCGAAAAATTCGGCGAACATCATCGCATCGAGACGCACCTCATTCCCAACGTACTGAAGGTTCCGCTCGGCCAGGCAAAGCAGTGCGAGATTTTCGGCACGGATTATCCGACGCCGGACGGCACGTGCATCCGTGATTACATTCACATCATTGACCTCGCACAGGCGCACATCCTGGGTTTGCAGCCGGGCAAGACCGGATTTTACAATCTCGGCAACGGTGACGGTTATTCTGTCCGGCAGGTCATCTCGATGTGCGAAAAGGTGACGGGCAAAAAAATTCCCGCCATTGAAAAACCGCGCCGTCCCGGCGACCCGCCCCAGCTCGTGGCGTCCGCCGAAAAGGCGGTTCGTGAACTGGGCTGGAAACCGAAATTCCCGAAGCTGGAGGACATCGTCACCACCGCGTGGGCGTGGCACAAAAAGCATCCGAATGGTTACCCGGATTAGCCGCGCCAAGAACCGGACGCATTTACGACGGCAAATCCTTGCCGGTCGTGGTCACGGTGAGCTTGCCGTGTTTCACACCTTTGGCGGAAATCAATTCATCGGCGATTTTCCGAATCACCGCCGACTTGCCGCGCACCAGCAACACTTCCAGGCAATTGTGATGGTCCAGATGCACGTGCACCGTTGAGAGAATCACGTTGTGGTGATCGTGCTGGATGTTTGTAAGCGTGGCCTGGAGATGCGGTTTGTGATGGTCATAGACCAGCGTGATGGTGCCCGCGATGTCTTCGTTGCCGAATTTCTGCTGGTGTTCGACCAGACGATCCCGAATCATGTCGGCAATGGCCAGCGACCGGTTATCGTAACCTTTTTCGTCCGACATCTGATCCAGTTGCCGCAGGAGCGATGGTGGCAGGGAAACGCTAAAACGACTGACGGTTTCTTTTTTCATGCGATTTGCAAGACGGTAACAAAGTAATTTACCACGTCAACCCGGTCGCGCCCGGCAAAATTGGTGTTACGAAAAGCAAAAATCGTGTGAAGATTTAGGTTGCGCGGCGGTGGCGAAGACGGAAAATTCAATCATGCACATACCCGATGGATTCATTGACGGCAAGACGGCAGCCACGGCGGCTGTTCTCTCGCTGAGCGGAGTCGGGCTGGCGTTGCGGCAGGTTCGGCGCGAGTTGCCATCACGCAAAGTGCCATTGCTCGGTCTGGCGGCGGCATTCCTGTTCGCCGCACAGATGGTGAATTTCCCAGTGGCGGGCGGAACCTCCGGCCATCTGGTGGGTGGCACGCTCGTGGCCGCCCTGCTCGGGCCCAGCGCGGCGGTGGTGGTGGTGACCACCGTGTTGATTGTGCAGTGTTTTTTGTTTCAAGATGGCGGCGTCATGGCGTTGGGCGCCAACGTTTTCAACATGGCCATCCTGAATTCGGTGATTGGCTACATGATTTACCGGATGGTCTCCCACTGGCTGGCTGGAATTCGCGGACGGGTGACGGCGCTGGCCTTTGCCGCGTGGTGCGCGACGGTGCTGGCGTCCATCAGTTGTGCCGGTCAATTGGCGTGGTCGGGCACCATTCCGTGGTCGGTCGCGTTTCCGGCCATGGCCACCGTGCACATGTTCATCGGTGTTGGTGAAGGATTGATCAGTGCACTCGTGTTTCTGGCGGTTTATCGTGCCCGGCCCGACCTGATCACTGAAACAGCGTCAGCGGGCCAGCCGCAACGGCTCGGCGAATTAGTGCGCTACGGTCTGCTGACCACACTGGGCGTGGCGGTGTTCGTTGCCCCGTTTGCCTGTTCCTGGCCGGATGGATTGGATTCGGTGGCGGAAAAATTCGGTTTCAGCCATAAACTGGCCGCGCCTTTGTTGCCCGCACCGGCCCCGGATTATCAAATGCCAGGAATTCACTGGGCGGTGGGAGCGACGGCCGTGGCAGGCGCAGCCGGTTCGTTGATTGTCTTCGTGCTGGCGTTGCTCATGGGGCGCTGGCTGGTGCCCAAACCAAAAGACTCGTGAGCGTTCATTGGATCAACCATCATCATGGCCGGCTCAATAGTCCGGTGCACCGGCTGCCAGCGGCGCTGAAACTGGGCGTCGCACTCAGCATTATCGTGGGCACCGTGCTGACGCCGATTCAATGGCGGGGCTGGTTCGTCGGCGTGGCGTTGTTGCTGGTTTTGACAGCAGTGTTGAGCCGGTTGCCGCTGTTTTTTTTGTTCCGGCGGCTGCTGGTGTTGTCGCCGTTCGTACTGGGTGTGGTGCTGGTCAACGCATTTCAACCAGCCAGCCGGGCCAACTGGCTGGCGGTGGCGGTGAAGAGCGGCCTGTGTTTGCTCACGGTCATTCTCGTTTCCAATACCACGCCATTCAGCCGGATTCTGCGGGTGTTCAAATCCATCCGCGTCCCGGCGTTGCTCATCACCACCATTGCGCTCATGCACCGTTATCTTTTCGTGTTGATGGACGAATCCGAACGGATGCGCCGGGCGAGGGCGAGCCGCACGTTCACGCGCGGGCGACGGTTCCATTGGCACACGCTGGCCACGGTGGTCGGACAATTGTTCATCCGCGCCTCGGAACGGGCCGAGCGCATTTACGACGCCATGTGCGCACGGGGTTGGAAATGAATGCCGCCATCGAAGTCACGAACCTGAAATACCGTTACCACGACGGCACGGAGGCGTTGCGTGGCGCAAGCCTCCGCGTCGCGCCGGGCGAATGTGTTGCGCTGCTCGGCCCGAATGGCTCCGGCAAATCCACCCTGCTGCTGCATCTGAACGGCATTTTGCCGGAGAAATTGTCCGGCAACGGCACGGTGAAAATTTTGGGCGAAGCGGTTGCGTCGGAAAACCTGGAAAAAATCCGCCGACAGGTCGGCTTGGTCTTTCAAGACCCGGACGATCAATTGTTTTGTCCGACGGTCCAAGAGGACGTTGCGTTCGGCCCGCAACAATTGGGCCTGACCGAAACGGAGGTGGCGACGCGTGTGGATAAATCGCTTGCCCAGGTTGGTCTAGCCGGTTTTGGCCATCGCGCCACGCATCACTTGAGCCACGGCGAAAAGCGTCGCCTTTGTCTCGCAGGCGTGCTCGCGTGCGAGCCGGCGATTTTAATTTTGGACGAACCGACCAGCGACCTTGATCCGCGCGGGCGGCGGGAGTTCAAGGCGTTGTTACGGCAAATTCCGGCGACGAAATTGATTGCAACGCACGACCTGGAACTGGCGGTTGAATTGTGCCCGCGGGCGATTGTGCTCAACCACGGAGAAATCGTGGCCGACGGGCCGACGATGGAGTTGTTGAACGACGAGGCATTGATGCTCGCGCACGGTCTGGAGCGTCCGCACATTTTGCGGCATATTCATCCGCATTGACGCTGAAACGGGTTTCAAATTTGTCTTGCCAAACCTGCCTGCCGGTCGGCATGTTCCGACATGGCAGCTACGCGCAATTCCGGTTTTGACGATCCGTTCTACCAGCTCGCGGATCAATTTTTCCCTGCAAACAATAAAATCGGCCTGACGTTCGACGACATCACGCTCGCGACGCTCTATTCCGAAATCCTCCCGCGCGATACGCAGCTCGAAACCCAGCTCGCGGAAAATTTGCGCCTCAACATCCCGGTGATTTCGTCCGACATGGACACCGTGACCGAATCGCGCATGGCCATCGCGATGGCGGCCAACGGCGGTCTCGGCCTCATCCATTACAACATGCCGGAACGCCAGCAGCTTTCCGAGGTCAGCCGGGTCAAGAACCACGTCCACGGCCTGATTCAGGAACCGATCACGGTCACCCCCGACCAGCTCATTGGCGACGTGCTGGCGTTGATTGAGCAGAAAAAATTTGGCTTCAGCACGTTTCCGGTCGTGGACGAAAAGGGCAAACTCGCCGGTCTGCTTTCCGGCCACGTGGTCAAGCCGCGCTACGCCAAACGCAAGGTCGCCGACGCCCTGACACCGCGCGCGCAGGTCCACACCATCACCCAAAAGGAACTGGGCAAGGACCCCATCACCCGCGCCGATAAATTCTTCACCGAACACCTCGGCATCCACAAACTGCTCGTGGTGGACGACAAGGACCACTTGCGCGGCCTCTTCACGATGAGTGACATCGAGCGCATCGCGCAGGAGCGCAACGCGCAGTTCAAACCGGCGCGCGACGCCTCGTTTCATCTCATGTGTGGCGCGGCGGTTTCGGCCACGCGCAATGCGTTTGGCGAACTGGATCGCGAACGCATCCTGAATCACGTCGGCGGGCTGGTTGAACGCGGCGTGGACGCCATCGCCGTTTCGACCGCGCACGGCCACAGCAAAGGCGTCGGTGACACGGTGAAAGTGCTGCGCGACGCATTCCCGAAACTGCCCCTCATTGCCGGCAACGTGACGAGCGCGGCGGGCGTCGAATATCTGGCCGATTGCGGTGCGAATGCCATTAAAGCCGGGCAAGGGCCGGGCTCGATTTGCACCACGCGCATTGTCGCGGGCGTGGGCATCCCGCAAATGACGGCGCTTTACGTCTGCTCGCGTGCGGCGGCGAAAAAGAAAGTCGCCATTCTCGCCGACGGCGGCATTGCGAAATCCGGTGACATCGTGAAGGCGTTGACGCTCGCACAGGCGGTGATTTGCGGCGGGATTTTTGCCGGCTGCAACGAAGCGCCCGGCGAAATCCTCGAAATCGGCGGTAAACTCTACAAGCAATATCGCGGCATGGGCAGTTTTGCGGCGATGAAGGCCGGCTCGGCGGCGCGTTACGGCCAGCCGGCCAATCCCACGCAAAAGGTCGCGCCTGAAGGAATCGAGGCGCTCAAGGAAGCATGCGGCTCGGTGGACCGCGTGCTGGCGCAACTCATTGGCGGCATTCAGAGCGGCATGGGTTATCTCGGCGCGGCGAACCTCGCGCAGCTTCGCGAAAAGGCGCGCTACATCCGCGTCAGCGCCGCCGGGATGCGCGAAGCCGCCCCGCATGACGTGGTGGAATTGAAGACAGGCAGTTAGTCAGTAGTTGGTTGTTAAGTAGTCAGTAGCATTGCGGATTATGAGCAGGACAAATTTTGAAAATCTTCGGGTTTACAAGTTGTCCGAGGAACTGGCTGATGAGATTTGGAAAATCGTGTTCCGATGGAACGCGTTTGCCAAAGATACGGTCGGCAAACAAATCGTGCGGAGCGCCGACAGCATCGGTGCGAACATTGCCGAAGGGACAGGCCGCCACAATTTCCAGGACAATCAGCGTTTTGTAAAGATTGCGCGGGGATCGCTGAACGAAACTCAACATTTTCTCCGACGCGCATTCAAAAGAAATCTTCTCACATCCGCCGACGTAAAAAAACTCAAGCCGCTGGTGGACAACCTTGCCCCGCAACTAAATTCTTATTTGAAATCAATCGGTCGCGATCGCAAGGGTGAATAGCTACTGACCACTGACGACTGACTACTGACTAACTTTTAAAACGCAATCGGCTCGTTCAGTTTGCCGCATTGGGCGCAGCGCGAGCGGTCCACGTCCGGGTCATCGGTATAGACGTAGCCGCAATTTTTGCAGCGGAAAATCCGGTCCTCCGTGTGCGTCGGCCCGAACCGGCGCCGGCGCATTTCGGAATAAATCCCCAGACCACACAGCGCTCCGAGGAGCACGGTCACGTAAATAATCAGCAGCGCGGAAATACTCATTTCACGGCGAGGCGGCGGGTGAATTGGTCGCGGGCGGCGGAACGGTGTGCCAGGTGAAAATCATCTGGCCGATGGTCAAGCGCGGCGCGGGCGCGAAACGCGCGGCCCGGGCGAGTTCGAGTGCGCGCTGATCGGCGGCGTCATAATGGCTGAGGGCTTCCAAGCTGTTGTCCGATGGCAATACAATGGCCGAAACCACATCGCCCGCCTCATCCACCAGCACCTGCACTTTGCTCGGCGCAATCACATCCGCATACGGCCACGACGGCAAATGCATCGGGGTGAGCAACCGTCGCTGTGTCAAATCGCCTTCGACACGCATCGTGGTAACTTGCGCGAGCGCCGGCTCGATGGACTGTGCCGGCGTGCTGAGTTTGACCGGCGATTTTAGCTGGAGATCATTGGTCCTCGCGGGACGGTTGGTCTGCATGAATCGGTTGAAGACGGTCATCAATCCATCGGCGGACAATGGCAGCCAGCGCGGCGCTTCCGTCCAGCGGAACGACGGTGGTTTCACAACCGGTGCCTGCGACCACATCGCCGTCACAAAGTCTCCGGGATGCGGCAGCGCGAAAAGCGTCGGGTCGTTGAGCGCCAGCAACTCGTCCGAACTGCCGGCGAGTTTCAGCGTTGGAACATCGGTCGCGGTGCGCGGGACAATTTGTTTCCGCGCGCCGAACATATAAAGCAATGCGACGTGCGCGGCGCAAACCAGTGCGATGAGCATCAGCCAGCGGCTGAGTGGCCAGCCTTTGCCGTGCGGCTCTCGCCCCGGCGCAGCCTGGGTCGGCCCGGCCACCCCAAGCGCGGGCGAATCTGCACGCAAATCGCTCATGGCCTGGCAGGGGCGTTGATGACCCGCGGCAGCGTGGCGCCCAATGCATTGTGGATCCCGGCATCGCGGGCGAGGAGCGTCAGGCGGATGAGCTGGTCGTAAGTCACCGCTTTATCGGCATGGATGACGAGCGTGAGCGGTTCGCGGGATTTTCTCGCGGCAGCGCGCAAATCGTTTTTCAACTGCTCTTCGCTGACGATCTGGTTGGCGAAATAATATCGTCCGCCGGCGTCCACCGCGACGGCCACGGTCGGCTGGTCCGTGCCGGGCAAGCCGTCCGCCAACGGCGGCTCAATGCGCACTCCGGGCGTATAGACCAATCCTCCCAGCATCAGGAAAATCACCAGCAAGAAGAAGACCGCGGCAAACGGCGCCAGGTCAAAGGGACTGCGCAGCAGGCGGACATTGCGCGGAAATTTCATGGGACAGTTTGACCGCCGTTTTCGGTGACGATGTTGACGACTTCGCCGGCGGCGCGTTCCATGTCGAGGACGATTTTGTTGATGC
>JBEKJN010000055.1:0-13497 GCA_050011235.1 Verrucomicrobiota bacterium
CCGGAATTCTCATTGCGCTGGTGCTCGGCCTGATTTTCATCGAGCCGGATCGCGGCACAACCATTCTCCTTGCCGCTGTTGGTTGCGCGATGCTGCTCATTGCCGGTGTACGCTGGAAACACATTCTGATTCCCGCCTTGCTCGGTGCGGCGGGCCTCGCGGTTTCCATCCTGCATGACCCGATGCGGATGGGGCGAATCTTTGCGTGGTTGCATCCTGAACAACACCTGGAAGGCGCGGCGCTCCAGGCGCGGCAGGCCATGATCGGGCTTGGTTCCGGCGGCTGGTTCGGCGTCGGCCTCGGCAATGGCCTCCGCAAGTTTGGTTATCTGCCCGAAATCCACACCGATTTTATCTTTGCCAACATCGGCGAGGAACTCGGTTTGGTGGCGACCATGCTGGTTGTCCTGGCATTTCTGGTCTTTGTGATTTGTGGATTTTACATCGCCATCAACGCCGGCAATCCCTTCGGTTTTTTGCTCGCAGCGGGCATCACGTTTTTAATCGGCCTGCAAGCGGCCATCAATATTGGCGTGGTCACCAGCGCGTTGCCGAACAAGGGCCTGCCGTTGCCGTTCATCAGTTATGGCGGTTCAAACCTGCTCGCCATGCTCACGTGTGTCGGAATCTTGTTTAGCGTCGCGCGTCGCGCGCGCCCGCGCGGTGCGATTGCTTCCGAATCGGCCGAGACCGATGGATTTTCACCCGTCCGCGCGGCCAAAAACCCTTTCGTCCGGCGAAGACCCGCCCACGCCACATGACTAAACCCGGAGCCAACACGCCCTTCGTCGCCATCGCCTGCGGCGGGACGGGTGGGCATCTCTTTCCGGGACTCGCTGTGGCGGAGCAACTCACCCAACGCGGCTGCGCCGTCGCGCTGCTCATTTCGCCGAAGGACGTGGACCAGCAGGCCGTCACGTCCGCGCGCGGCATGGAAATCGTCACGCTGCCCGCCGTCGCGCTGCAAAATCGCAACTACCTTTCGTTCGCGCGCAGCTTCTGGCAATCGTGGCGCGCGTCGCGGAAAATTTTCAAATCGCATCCGCCCCACGCCGTGCTCGCCATGGGCGGTTTCACCAGCGCGCCGCCAATTCTCGCCGCGAAAAAATTCGGCGCAAAAACCTTTCTGCATGAATCCAACACCATCCCCGGACGCGCCAACCGCTTTCTCGCGCGGTTTGTGGATGAAATATTTGCCGGTTTTCACGAAGCCGTCACACGGTTTCGCGGCGTCCCGCCAAGCCGGATCAAGGTGATTGGCACGCCGGTGCGTCCGCAATTTTCCCCACACGCCAGACGCCAGACGCCAGACGCCAGTTGCCGTGCCACGCTCGGACTCGACCCGAATTGTCCGACCGTGTTGGTCGTCGGCGGCAGCCAGGGTGCGAGCGGTGTCAACGAAATGATTCTGTCCGCGCTGCCGCTGCTGGCCGGCCGCGGTTGGCAATGGCTGCACCTCACCGGCACGAATGATTTTGAAAAGGTCAAAGCTGCCTACGGTGCGGTCGGGTTCAAGGCCGTCGTGAAACCGTTCCTCGCCGAAATGGATCTGGCGTTGGGTGCGGCGACGGCTGCCGTGAGCCGGGCCGGCGCGTCGTCGCTCGCGGAACTGGCCGCGATGCGGGTGCCGTCGCTGCTCGTGCCGTTCCCGGCGGCGGCGGGCAATCACCAGTTTTTCAATGCCCGCGCGTTTGAAGCGACCGGCGCGGCGCGTTTGCTCGAACAAAAGGATGCCACGCCGGAAAAAGTGGCGGCGATGTTGCGCGAACTGGTCGAAAATGAAACCGCGCGCAGGGCAATGCAAACCGCATTGGCGCAATGGCATGCCCCTAGGGCCGCGGAACAAATCGCGGAAAACATTTTAAGCGCGATTACCAGGAGCGCCGCCAACAAAGACTTCTCCCTCGCCCCGCGAAGCGGGCAGAAGGCCGGGGTGAAAGGCGAAATGAATTTGAAGGTTGTAGCATGACGCCAGCGACTTCCATTCTGGAAAAACCAATGCGAAGCGAAGCCCAAATTGCCGACGAACTGGCGAAACACGTTGTTTCGCACACGACGGTTGTTCGCCGCAACGAACCGCTGGCGAAGCACACCACACTCCGCGTCGGTGGGTCGGCGGACGTGTATGTTGAGCCGGCGTCGGAAGAGGATTTGGCGGGGGTCGTGAAATTTTGTACCGGGCGCGACGTGCCATTTTTTATGATTGGGCGCGGCTCGAACCTGCTTGTGCGCGACGGCGGCTTTCGCGGCGTGATAATTTGCCTCGCGCATGAGAATTTCAGCCGCATCGAATTCGCGGGCGAGTGTTTGCACTGTGGAGCGGGCGCGAAATCAAAAAATGTCGCGATCGAGGCCCGACGCCACGAGCTGAGCGGGATGGAATTTCTCGAAGGCATTCCGGGCAGCGTCGGCGGGGCGTTGCGCATGAACGCGGGCGCAATGGGCGGCGCGACGTTTGAGGTCATCGAGTCGGTCCGTCTCATGGATTTTGACGGCAACGTTCGCGAACTCACGCCGAAGGAAATGTCGGTGGAATATCGCGGTTGTGGCACCTTGAAAAATCATATCGCGCTGGGTGCGGTGTTCAAAGGCCGGCCGGATTCCCAGGAATCCATCGTGCAGCGGATGAGCGCGTTCAGCCGGAAACGCTGGACTTCGCAGCCGGCTGCGCCCAGCGCCGGTTGCATGTTCAAAAATCCTGAAAAAATTCCAGCAGGCAAATTGATTGACGAGCTTGGACTGAAAGGCACGCGCGTCGGCGGCGCGGTGGTTTCCGCCGAGCACGGGAATTTCATAGTGAACGACGGCAACGCGACGGCGCGCGATGTGTTGGAATTGATTGCGCTTCTGAAACGTCGTGCGAAAGAGGAGCGCGGCATCGAATTGCAGACGGAAGTTGAAATCATCGGCGAGGAATGAGTCGAAAATTGAACATTGTGGTGATGTTGGGCGGGCCGAGCGCCGAACGCGAAGTTTCGCTGCGTTCCGGCGCAGGCGTCGTGAAGGCATTGCGTTCAATCGGGCACACGGTTTTTGAAATTGATCCCAAAACGCCGGACTGGGTTTTGCCGCCGGAGACGGATGTCGTATGCCTCGCGCCGCTTCATGGAACTTATGGTGAAGACGGCACGGTGCAGCGGCAGCTTGAAAAACTCGGCGCGCTTTACACCGGTTGCGATGTCGAATCCAGCCGCATCGCGTTCGACAAGGTGCTGACGAAGCAGCGTTGCCTCGCTGCGCGGGTGCCCACGGCGGAATTTTTGGTCGTGAATTCGGAAAAAACTCCGTGGCCGAAGGACTGGCAGCCGCCGCTGGTGGTGAAACCGGTGCGGCAAGGTTCAAGCGTCGGCCTGCAATTCGTCGAGCGCAGGGAGGACTGGCAAAACGCGCTGGCGCAGGCGTTAAAATTTGATTCCGAAGTTCTGGTTGAAGAAAAAATCATCGGACGCGAGACGACGGTGGCTATTTTGGACGATGAGCCGCTGCCGGTTGTCGAAGTCCGGCCCAAAGTCGGCAGTTACGATTATCGCAACAAATACACGGCGGACTGCACGGAATATTTTTGTCCGGCGGATTTTGATGCCGCGACCACGAAGCGCATTCAAGACGCCGCGTTCGGTGCGTTCCAGGCGGTTGGTGGACGCGATTACGCGCGGGTGGATGTGATGGTGCGCGCGGACGGTCGGCCGGTCGTGCTCGAAGTCAACACGCTGCCAGGCATGACGGAGACGAGTTTGCTGCCAAAGGCGGCGGCGGCGGCGGGATTGAGTTATGCGCAGCTATGCCAGCGCATGGTGGATCTGGCATTGGAGCGGAATGGTTGGAAACATCGAACGCCGAACATCGAACATCAAACGCAGAAGGTTGCAGGCCGATAAATCTTTCAATGTTGGATGTTGGGCGTTGAATGTTCGACGGTCCGCAAAACTGAAATTTAAAATGTGGTTCAGGCGTGAAAAGAAAAACCGGCGGTTGAGCCGCGGGCACGTGCTTGACGTGAAACTGCGTTCGGGCCAGGTGCGCGCGACGCGCACACGGCTGGCGGCGGTGGCGTTCGGCGTCCTGTTTGGCACGGTCTTCGGCCTTTATTTGTTCTGGCAGGCGGGCGAATGGGCGCTCGACCATTTCGTTTATGAAAATCCCGAGTTTGCCATCCGGCACATTGACGTGCAAACGGACGGCGTGATTTTGCCGGAACAATTGCGCCGCTGGGCGCGGGTGAAAACTGGCGACAACCTGCTGGCGCTTGATCTGGCGACGGTCAAACGCAATCTCGAACTGGTTTCCATGATTGATTCGGTGTCGGTCGAGCGCGTTCTGCCGCGCACGCTGCGGATTCGGGTGAACGAACGCGAGCCGGTGGCGCAGGTGAATGTGCCGAGCGCGGACGCCTCGGGCAAAATCGTGGTCACCGTGTTCGAACTCGACGCGGATGGTTATGTGATGCAACCGCTGGACCCGCGCCTGTGCGTGATGCCACTGGCACAGGTGAGCGATCAATTGCCGGTCATCATCGGCTTGAATGCCTTTCAACTGCAGCCGGGCCGCCGCATGGATTCGCCGCAGTTGCAGGCGGCGTTGCAGTTGGTCACGGCCTTCAACAGTTCGCCGATGGCCGGGCTGGTGGATTTGCAGCGCATTGATGTTTCCGCGCCGGAAGTTTTGGTTGCCACGACGGCGCAGGGCAGCGAAATTTCTTTTGGTCTGGACGATTTTCCCCGACAATTGCGCCGCTGGCGGGAAATTTATGATGTGGGACAACGCATGAACAAGGCCGTCGCTTCGCTCAACCTGGCGGTGCCCAACAATATTCCCGCGCGCTGGATGGACGGCGGCGCTGTTCCCGTTTCGACGCCAAAGCCGGTCAAACCCGCGCGTACTCAGAAAAACAATGTTTGACACCTCGAACATCATCGTCGGACTTGAAATTGGCACGTCGAAAGTCTGCGCCGTGGTCGGTGAACAGAATGCTGACGGCGCGCTGAACGTCATCGGTCTCGGCCAGGCGCGCTCGCTCGGCGTGCGCAAAGGCGAGCTCGTGGACGCGCAGCAGGCCGAGGAGGACGTGCGCAATGCGATTGTCGAAGCCGAGCAGATGGCGGACGTGGAAATCCGCAGTGTTTATCTCGGCGTCACCGGCGGACACATTCGCGGCTTCAACAACCGCGGCGTGCATCCGGTGGTTTCCGCCGACCGCGAAATCACGGACGACGACGTGCAGGACGTGATCAAAAACGCGAAGGCGATCAATTTGCCAACGGAAAACAGCGTCGTGCACGCCATTCGCCAGCACTTTTTCGTGGATGGGCAGGACGGCGTGACCAACCCCGTTGGCATGCTGGGTTCGCGCCTCGAAGTGGACATGCACGTGGTCCACGGCAACACGAACCGGCTCCAAAATGCCATCCGCCTCGTCAAGGGCATGCAACTCGAAGTGGATGAAATCGTCTTCAACGGCCTCGCGTCGTCGCTCGCCCTGTTGACGAACGAACAAAAGGAACTCGGCGCGCTGGTCATTGACATCGGCGGCGGCACAACTGACTACGTCGTTTACACCGATGGCGTCATCAAACACACCGGCGTGCTCGCGGTCGGCGGCGACCACGTTTCCAACGATCTGGCTTACGGCCTGAAAGTCCCGTTGAGCCGCGCGGAGAAACTCAAGCTGGAACACGGCTCGGCGTTGGCGGACGACGCGGCGAAAGGCCAGACCGTCACCATCACCAACGAACTCGGCCTGCCGCTCAAAACCGTCAATATCGAGCATTTGCGCCGCATCATGTTGTTGCGGTTGGAGGAAATTTTCCAGCTGGTCGCGCAGGATTTGGACCAGCTTGGCCTGCTCGATTATTTGCGTGCGGGCGTTTTTCTATGCGGCGGCGTGGCGCGCGTGCCGCACATCGCCAAACTCGCCGAGTCGATTTTGCAAATGCCCGTCTCGCTCGGCCAGACCAATTCCGTCAGCGGACTCAAATCCGCGCTCGGCCAGCCGGAATTCGTCACCGGCATCGGCCTCGCGAAATTTGGCTCGTTCAAAGCCCGCAAACGCGAAGGCAAATCGTCGCTGACGCAGGGAATCAAAGGCGCGCTCGGGCGGTTCCTGCAACGGCCTTGACTGAAATGACTAATTCCTGAATCCGAATGACTAAAGAATTTCCAATGACTCAATTCCGAAATCGTTCAGCACGCGCCCGATGCCATTGGTTATTTGGATTTTGGCATTCTTTAGTCATTAGGGTTTCGTCATTCGTCATTGGCAATGCGCTGGAAATATGAAAGCCAAAATTCAAGATGGGACGAAGGTTTCCGAGGTTCCGCGGTCGCGGACAATCAAGATATTCGGCGTCGGCGGCGCAGGCGTTCACTTGCTCGACACGATGATGGGCGGGGAATTCACGGACGCATCGTTCGCCGTGATTGACACGGACGGGCCGTCGCTTGCGGCATCCTCCGCGCCGGTGAAGATTCAACTGGAGACGAAATTGTTGCGCGGGCTGGGCACCGGCGGCGACCCCGAACGCGGCCGCGCGCTGGCCGAAGAACAATTCGCAACGCTCAAGACCGCGTGCGCCGATGCCGAGGTCATTTTCATTCTTGCCGGTTTGGGCGGCGGCGCCGGCAGCGGCATCAGTTCCGTGCTCGCCCGCGCCGCGAAGGAAGGCGGCGCGCTCGTGCTCGCGTTTGTGACCCTGCCGTTCGCGTGCGAAGGCAATCGCCGCCAGCAGCAGGCGCAGCAGGGACTCGGCGAACTGAAGGCCGTTGCCGACGGCGTCATCTGCTTGCCGAACCAGAAGACGTTCAAGTTGATTGACGAGAACACCAGCGTCCTCGACACGTTTCGCATCACGGGCGGATTGCTTTTGGAAAGTGTCCGTGGCGTGTGGCGGTTGCTCACGCGGCGCGGTTTGATTCAAATTCATTTCGACGATTTGCGCGCGCTGGTCCACGACCGCCATTCGGAAAGCGTTTTTGCCTCCATCGAAGCCGCCGGGGTGGCGCGCTCGCGCGAGATTGTGGAAAAACTTATCGCGCATCCGTTGCTGGACGAAGGCCGCGCCCTGGCCGAAGCGGACGCGGTGCTGGTGAGCCTCATGGGCGGAAAGGACTTGACGATGGCCGAAGTCAACCGCGTGATGGAACAAATCAGCCGCCAATGCGAACAGGCGCAAATCATCATGGGCGCGGCGGTGGACGAAACGTTGAAAAACCGCCTGTGCGTCACGGTCATCGCGGCAAGAAATGCCGTTGCCAGAACGGAAATGCCCGGCGATTCACCGGAACAAACGTTTTCACACGGCGTAACGCCGCGAACGGCTGCTCATGCCGGGCCGGCAACGCCGTCGTTCAGCCTGGAGCAACGCGAGCAGATGATGTCCCGGCGTGGCACGCGCGGGCGGAAATCGGGTTCAAAAATGCTGCAAACGCAATTGCCGCTGGCGATTGTCTCCAAAGGCCGGTTCGACAAGAGCGAGCCGACGATCCACAAAGGCGAAGACCTCGACATCCCGACTTACATCCGCCGCGGTGTTGCGTTGAATTGAATCTTTTGAACGGGCACCACTGCCTTGTTGCCATGACAAGGGAGACTCTTTGTCCTCAAGCCTCAAGGTGATTGCTTGAAGGAGCGCACATAAGTTGCCAGTGCGTCAATCTCTGATGGGGACAATTTCTTCTCAAAAGCGGGCATCAATCTCGGCCCCGTTCTGATCGCTTTAATTATCTCCTCATCCGTGGTATTCGCCTGAAACTTTGCATCGGTAAGATTCTGCGCCCAGAAGAGTCTGCCGTGGAATGTCCGGGCGCGCCCGTTTTTGCCGTGACAGATGGCGCAATTTTCTATGAACAAGCCGCGGGCATCCACTTTGTCTTTTGAATAATTTGCCTGTTGGGCGGCCAGGGGACGGGTTGATGCACAGCCGGAAATCAGGAATAGAAGTCCCGGAATGACGATCAGCAGGCACGATATGGCAATTTTGCTTTTCATGCTTCGATTCACTTTCTCCATCAGGTTTTTGTCGCTTGAACAAATCACGCGTTAACTCCTCTCTATTTATACGCGAACGGCCCGCCAATCCATTCCTTTTCAATAATTTTTGGACCACGCAGCGAGCACATGGTTTGTGCCGAAGGTGAGCGTCAGAATTCTGTCCTTGTAACCCGACCCGACGCTCTGGCCAACGCCTACGCCCACGCCACCGGTGTAAAATCCCGTGCCGAGGCCGAAACTGGTGCCGCCGTTGCGATGCGTAATCCATTGCGCCACCAACTTGCCGTCACTCAATGTCGTCTGTTTGTCCGGCGGACCGAGTTCGGTCACGGCTTGGTCAAAGGTGTAAGTGCCGACGCGGCTATTCCAATCAATCGGTTTGGTCGTCTTGCAGCCAACCATGAGTGCGGTGGCAAGGGCCAATATCGTGAGGAATGAAAGTTTTACGGCCAGGTTCATTTTCATGGCTGCAATTTAGCAGCATTCATCCGTTCTGTAAACGGTGCTTGTAGGAATGGTGCGCGGCGTCGCGATGTCTGAGGTCGGGATGCCTGTCCACGAATGCCGCGGGGCGCGGCGTCCCTACCTGCAACTTACTGTCAGCCAATCGAGATAGCGTTGGCTGCCCGCGCTCAGCGGCAGGACGAGAAATTCCGGCGTGTCGTAGGGATGTTTGGCGAGAACCAATTTTTCCAGCGCAGCCAGCTTTGATTTTGTGGTTTTCAAAATCAACAGGACTTCCGCGCCGGATTCGATTTTACCCTGCCACCAATAATGCGATTCGATTTTGGGAACCAGATTGGCGCAGGCAATCAAACGCGCTTGCAACGCGGCTTTGGCCAGCGCGCGGGCGTTTTTCAAATCCGGCGCGGTGACCAGGACGATGGCGAATTTGGCGGCGGATTTCATTGAGCGTAAATTTCAATGGGGCGTTTTGGTTTCAATCAAAACAGAAATGGTCGCGTAAGGTGCTTTGCAGCCTATCCTCATATTAGGCAGCATCGTCATATCTCAATGGCGATGGAAATAAAATGTCCCGACCAATGACATTGCTCCGCCTGGGTCTGACGGGTCATCGCAGCGCATCATCGAAACGTGATAACCTTTGGAAATGGAAAATTCGACTGCATCGTCCATTGCTGCAATCAACGCAGAAGCTACTATGCGGGCTGCTCCGTCTTGCAACAATCCCATCAACTTTTCAGGGGTTGTTATAGTGTAACTGCTCGCGTCTCTTGGTGGGTTTTTGATCGTTGTATAGCTCATGCTATTCCTTTCGTGTTGAGATACTATTTACTAAAAATGTAAAATGAATGGTCTATGCCGACAAGATGCCATCCTGCCATCCCTAGCGCGGTTAAACGCCCTTGCAAAACTAAAGGATCTTCCGCCTCCAAAGGGTCTGACACCTTGGGATTCATTGCCACAACTTTGTAAGAAACCACTTTTTCTCCAGCGTCTGACTGCGCATGTGCAACCGAACTTGTAAAAAAGTGGATGATGACAAGTGCCAGAATAATGCCAGCGCAAGTCAAACCAAACTGTGCGAAACGTGATTCAGCTATAATTTTCATGTTTTTATTGTCTGTGTGTTTTTTGCGAGGTGTAATGCTGCCTAACAAAGAGTAGGCAGCGCGTTTTGCAGCCTATCCTCGATGATGATTATCGTTTTGTGGTCGAGAAATGTAGTTGTCCACAGAGATTTGCAGGTGATATCGGCTGGTTTCATGTTCAAGCAAAGGCTGCAATGGTTTCCGCGATTCTTCATTCAACAAATCCGATTTATTTCACGCCTGATTTCTGGTTTAGTCAAGCCATGAACGCCGACCTGCCGCCACTTACTGCCAGTACGCTTTACCTCGTGGCCACGCCCATTGGCAACCTCGAAGACATCACGCTCCGCGCGTTGCGCGTGTTGCGCGAGTGCGATATGGTCGCCGCCGAGGACACACGCCACTCCGGGCAACTGCTGAAGCATTTCGGAATCTCCAAACCACTGCTCAGCTATTTCCAATTCAACGAGGCCAGGCGCAGCGAAGAAATCATCGAACGCCTCCGGCGCGGCGAGAAAGTCGCGCTGGTCACGGATGCGGGCAGTCCCGGTATCAGCGATCCGGGCGAACGAGTCGTCAAAGCCGCCATCGCGGCCGGTTTCCGCGTCGAATCTGTGCCCGGCGCGTGCGCGCTGATCGCCGCGCTCACGGCCAGCGGCCTGACGACGGACGAATTTCATTTCATTGGTTTCCTGCCGCACAAATCCGGCCAGCGCCGAAACAAACTGGAATCGCTCAAAGCCGCGTCCGGCACACTCGTGTTCTACGAATCGCCGTATCGCATCGAAAAAATGCTGGGCGAACTGAACGAAGTATTTCCCGAACGTGAAGTGGTGCTGGCACGCGAGTTGACGAAGAAATTCGAGGAATTCCTGCGCGGCAAGCCGGCAGCGCTTTTGGAAATCGCCCGGCAACGGAGTTTGAAAGGCGAGTTTGTCGTCCTTGTAGCGGCGGTCTGCGACCATCGCCAAAATCAATGAAAAGTTTATCCGGCGCTCACAGAGCGCCGCTACAAGTTGAAATCGGTTTGAATTCCCTTCTCCGTGCAGGCAAATTTCGCCCATGAAATTTGCCACGTTCACAGCTTGTCTTTCCCTCGCGTTCGTTGCGTCAGCGGCGGGTTCTTCGATTTACCACGACGGCTGGATTGACCTGAATAAAAATGGGAAACTGGACGTTTACGAAGACCCGTCGCAGCCGACCGGGAAGCGCGTGGATGATTTGCTGGCGCAGATGACGCTGGACGAAAAAATAGGCCAGCTCTGGCAGACACACATGGAAAAGGATTCCGACCGCGAACTGGCCGGCCGCCTGCGCCACGGCGAAGTCAGTTCGTTCCTCGACGGTTCCGCGCTTATCGAAGCGCCCGTGATGCGGAACCAGTTGCAGCATATCGCCGTTGAGCAAAGCCGGCTGGGCATTCCGCTGATTTTCGGGCATGACGTGATTCACGGTTTCCGCACGGTCTTCCCGATTCCGCTGGCGCAAGCGTGCGCGTGGGAACCGGAGTTGTTTGAACACACCCAAACAATTGCCGCCCGGGAGGCGGCGGCGGCGGGCATTGACTGGACGTTCGCGCCGATGGTGGATCTGGCGCGCGACCCGCGCTGGGGGCGCATTGCCGAGGGCTTTGGCGAAGACCCGTGGCTGGGCGCGCTCGATGCCGCGGCGTGCGTGCGCGGATTTCAAGGAACCAACGTTGCCGGTCCCGACCGCGTCGTCGCCTGCCTGAAACATTTTGTGGGTTATGGCGCGGCGGAAGGCGGGCGCGATTACAACACGACGGAAATTTCCGAATTCACGCTGCGCAATTTTTACCTGCCGCCGTTCAAAGCCGGCGTGGACGCGGGCGCCAAAACGGTGATGAGCGCGTTCAACTGTCTCTCCGGTTTTCCGGCCAGTGCCAATCGCCACACGCTCACGGAAATTTTGCGCGACGAATGGAAATTTCCCGGGTTTGTCGTCAGCGACTGGGATGCGGTCGGTGAGCTGATTCCGCATGGCGTCGCAGCCGACGAAACGGAGGCCGGGTGGCTCGCGCTCACCGCCGGCGTGGATATGGAAATGGTTTCGTCAAACTACCTCGACACGCTGGCGCAACGGGTGAAGAGTGGCAAAATTCCCGAATCGGCCGTGGACGAAGCGGCGCGGCGGGTGTTGACGGTGAAATTTGAAAAAGGTTTATTCGACCATCCTTACACGGATGAATCCCGCTGGGGAACCGCGTTTCTTCAGCCGGACGCACTGGCGCTGGCGCGCGAGGCGGCGGCCAAATCGTGCGTGCTGCTGAAAAACGATGACGCCACGCTCCCGCTTTCGAAGCAGACGAAAAAGCTCGCGCTCATCGGTCCCTTTGCCGAAGACGCTGAGGAACTGGTGGGGCCGTGGTATTCCCGCGCCCACTCCAACGACATCGTTTCGCTGGCCGGCGGCATCAGCGCCAAGCTTTCCACCGATGCCCAACTGACCATCCTGCGCGGCTGCGCCATCATTGAAAGCGGCAAGCCGCGGCGGCACGTCGGCGATTTTTCAAAAATCCTGGAGCAGCCCACCGGCAACAATGAAATTGCCCAGGCCGCTTTGGCGGCGGGCGCGGCGGACGTGATCGTCATGGCGTTGGGCGAACCGCTCGATTGGAGCGGTGAAGATGGCAGCCGTAGCAGCCTCGATTTGCCGGGGCGGCAGATGGAACTGTTCGAGGCCGTCGCCGCTGCGGCAACCAACAAGCCGGTCATCGTCGTCCTCTTCAACGGGCGTCCTCTCGCCCTGCCGCGCATCCAGAAAACGGCGTCGGCGATCTTGGAAACCTGGTTTCCCGGCATCCAGGGCGGCAACGGCGTGGCGGACGTCCTGTTCGGCGACGTTGATCCGGCGGGACGTCTGACCACGACGTTCCCGCGCAGCGTCGGGCAGGTGCCGATGTATTACAACCATCTGAACACCGGCCGTCCGGGCATCGGCGAATACCGGGGCAACTATGTGGACGGCCCGAACAGTCCGCTGTATCCCTTCGGGTTCGGGCTGACCTACGCGACGTTCGAATACGGCAAGGTCAAACTGAGCGCGCCGACGATGAAACGCGGCGGAACTCTCACCGCGCACATTCGAATCAAAAACACCGGCCAGCACGCCGGAACGGAAGTCGTGCAACTTTATGTCCGCGCCCTCGCCGCGTCGGCTGGACCGCGCCCGGTGCGCGAACTGAAGGGATTTCAGAAGGTGCGTTTGAATCCCGGCGAATTTCGTGACGTGAGCTTCACCATTTCCGGACCGGAGCTGGGTTATTACGACACCGCCGGCCGCTGGCTGCTGGAGCCGGGGAAATTCAATTTGTGGCTGGCCAGGGATTCCGCTTCCGGCCAGCCGGCGGATTTTGAGCTGGTGAAATGACTGAAATGGGCGCGCTGATTGAGCGCGCCATGAAACCGGCCACGGCGGCGGCGGAACACCGCCAGATTTACTTTGACTTAGATTTGGCGGCTTTGACCCTTGCCCAGCGCGCCTTGGCGGCCAGGGAAATTTTCCGGCGCGCCGCCGCGCTCATTTTCCGCCGCCTGCGAACCAGCTTTCTGCCCGGCGACGACGAAATGTTTCCCGCCAAAGCTTCCAGCCGTGTTTGCAGACGTTCGATTTGCGCTTTCACGGCCGCCATGCGTTTGAGCTTGGCGACTGAAAGGTTGAGGAGTTCGTTCGTATTCATTGTGGGAGCATTCTAAAAATTTGTTTCCGGAATGCAAGACATTAAATTTATTGCAAACAGGCGAGGCGGTTTGCGTCTCCGGCGGAAGTTCCGCCTCCCGATTGCGGACGGCTCGGCCCGTCCTCCGTAGTCCCGCACTGCGCATTGGCGTCAACCTAAGCCGGGGTTGAGTTCGGCGACCAATTGAAAATAGTTTTTGCGGTCCTTGCGTTGCTCATAGAACAGATGATGAGTGAGGTGATGCTCCAACCATTGAT